>JAISMQ010000084.1 GCA_031276685.1 Treponema sp.
TTGCCAGAACCCCGCCCAGGGGCCCTTCGCGCTTACAGCCGACAAACGTGGACAGGTTTACCGCAATGATACCGGGGGTGATCTGGGCAATGGTGTAGTAGTCCATCACCTCGTCCATGCTGACCCAGCCTTTTTTTCTGATAAGTTCCCGTTCCACCACGGGGACCATGGCGTAACCCCCGCCAAAGGTAAGGATCCCCATCTTGAAAAAGACGGCAAAGAGTTCCAGATAGTTCTTCAGGGGGGTCCCCCCCCGGACAGCGGGCATATCGGGCATAGTACTATGTTACCGGACGGCGCCGGGAAAATCCCGGCATCCGCCGAATCCGGGCGAATTTTTATGGACAGTCCGCCGCTAATCACCTATACTTATGATAGGTAGTTGGGCGGGGCATGCGGCCTTGTATCAAAAACGCCAGGGAGGTCTGATATGCGCGCATTGGTCAGTATTCGGCGAGTTAAGGCGATAACAGCCATTCCCGACTCGGATTTTCTTGAGGCCGCCCATATCATGGGCTGGACCTGCGTTGTCAAAAAAGGGGAGTTCAAAGAAGGGGACCTGGGGGTGTACTTCGAGGTGGACAGCTTTCTTCCGGTTGACCCGCGCTACGAATTTTTGCGCGCCTCTTCGTTCCGCGAAAACAGCGACAACGGGAAGGGTTTCCGTATCCGCACAGCCAAGATGCGCGGGCAGCTTTCCCAGGGCCTCTTTCTCCCGCTTTCCGCGTTCCCGGAACTTGCGGGTTTCCAGGAAGGGGACGATGTAACGGAAAAACTCGGCGTAAAAAAATGGTTTATCCCCGAAACTTCAAGCGCCGGGGGGACGATTATCGGGGACCGCCCCAACGGGATCCCCGCGTCCGACGAGATCCGCATACAGTCGGCCCTTGAACTGCTTGACCAACTGCGGGGGAAGCCCTACTACATTACCACCAAGATGGACGGCACTTCCGGGATTGTGTACTACATCGACGGGAAAATTGGCTGCTGCAGCCGTAACAAAGAAATTAAGGACGAAGCGGACTCCCTGTACTGGATGCCGGTCTACCAGTACGGCCTTAGAGAAAAGCTGGAAAAGTACGGAAAAAACATCGTCCTTACCGGGGAAATATGCGGGCCGGGCATCCAAAAAAACCGCCTGCGGCTTTCCGCGCCGGCCTGGTACGTGTTCGACGTGATGGACTGGGATTCCGGCAAGTACGTCCCCTACGACACCGTGATCGAAATATGCGGCGCCCTGGGGCTGCCCGTCGTTCCCCTGGAAGAGCGGGGGGACAGCTTTGCCTACACGCTGGAAGAACTGCTGGAAAAGGCGCGGGGCAAATACCCCAGCGGCCTGGACAAAGAGGGCATTGTGGTGCGGGACCCGGCGGCGCCCAAGGCTGTCTCGTTCAAAGTCCTGAACAACGATGCGCTGCTAAAGGAGAAGGACTAGCCGGGCATAAAGCCGCAGGTTTTGCCGTATATCGAATTAAGAGTAGTGTAGTAATTGCGGGTATTACATGAGCTTTTCCCAAAACTCGGTTAGTTTTGGGAAAGCCTCACATATGACAATGAATTTCACAACCGGCTTGCCGGGCAAGCCCAATATGCCCAGGGGGTAAATATGAGTATTTTTATGGATTTATGTAAGCGGCGGCAAAGTTGTCGTGGTTTTTCAGAACGGCCTGTGGAACACGATAAGCTGGTACAGTGTGTAGAAGCGGGCCGATTAACCCATTCCGGCTGTAATGCCCAGCCGTGGAGTTTTGTTGTGGTTGAGACGCCTGAGATTGTCAGCCGGGTAGCACAGTGCAGCCAACAGTTAAAGCAGAACGCCTGGCTGGAAACGGCAAAGGCATTTATCATTGTCCTGGAAGAACACGCTGTTTTAAACCCTGTTATAAGCTGCTTTCTTGATAGCCAATACTATGCCAAGGGCGACATGGGCGCGGCTGCCGCTTATATTTGTTTAGAGGCTACGGCGCAGGGGCTTGGAAGCTGCATCATTGGCCTTTACGATCGGGCAAAGATTTGTGAAGCATTGAATATCCCGGCGGAAAAACAATTTGGATACGTAATTGCGCTGGGATACCCCGCCAATGATACTATTCGTACCAAAAGCCGAAAGGCCATTGAGGATATTGTACGATTCGTCTGAAATACATTTCCGGGCGGCGTTCAGGCCGTTAAAAAATGGCCCCCGCCGCTCAGTCCGTTATGGCGAGGTGGAGATCGTTAAGCTGCCTGGCGTCCACGGTTCCGGGGCTGTCGTCCATGGGGCTGACGGCGAAGGAATTCTTGGGGAAGGCGATGACCTCTTTTATCGAGGTTTCGCCCGCCATGATCATAACGAGCCGGTCCAGGCCGGGGGCGATGCCGCCGTGCGGGGGGGCGCCGTACTTAAAGGCTTCGGTGAGGAACCCGAAACGGCGTTCCGCCTCGGCGTTGTCGAAGCCCGCGATGTTAAAGATCCGCTTTTGCAGTTCCGGGTCGTGGATCCTGATGGACCCGGAGGCAAGTTCAAAACCGTTAAGGACAAGGTCGTACAGGTCGCCCTTGACGGAGCCGGGGTCGCTTTCCAGGCTGGCGTGGTACTTTTCCTGGGGCCAGGTGAACATGTGGTGGGCGGCTTCCCAGCGGTTTTCTTCCTCGTTGAATTCAAACATGGGGAAGTCCACGATCCAGACAAATTCAAAGCGGGACGGGCCGCCGCTTAGGTTAAGGTCCCGCCCCAGCTTGGAGCGGACCGCCCCCAGGGCGGTGTTGGCGACGCCGCGCCGGGAATCGGCCGCCAGGAGGATAAGGTCGCCGGGGGCCGCGCCAAGGGCGGAAACGATAGCCGCCCCCTGGTCCGCGAAGAATTTTGACACGCCGCCTTCCAGAACGGGGCCGGGGGATCCGGCGGGGGCGACCTTCATCCAGGCCAGGCCCTTTGCCCGGTATATTTTGGCGTGGGCTTCGAGTTCTTCAATCTGCTTGCGGGAATAGGGGGCGGGCATAAGGGCGGCGGGGACGACAAGGGCTTTAACGGCGCCTCCGGCGGCCTTGACGCCCCGCTGCGCGGCGGCCTGGCGGGCGGCTTCCCCCTGGCTAAGCGCGTCCTTAAAAGCCTGGAAACCGCCCGCTTCCGCGAAGGGGCCAAAATCCTGCAGGGGCAGGTCGAAACGCAGGTCCGGCTTGTCGCTGCCGTAGCGTTCCTGCGCCTCCTCCCAGGTAAGGCGGCGGAATTTCGCGGGCAGTTCCACGCCCAGAGTCTTTTTGAACACGTGGGCCATGAGCCCTTCGGTCATGGCCAGCACGTCCTCCCGGTCCACAAAGGACATTTCAATGTCGATCTGGGTAAACTCCGGCTGCCGGTCCCCGCGGGCGTCTTCGTCCCGGTAGCAGCGGGCAATCTGGAAGTACTTGTCGAAACCGGCAGCCATAAGAAGCTGCTTGTAAAGCTGGGGGCTCTGGGGCAGGGCGTAAAACTTGCCCGGGTACAGGCGGGAGGGGACCAGGTAGTCCCGCGCCCCTTCCGGGGTGGATTTGATAAACGTGGGGGTTTCAATTTCGTAGAAACCCTGGGCCGTCATCCACTCCCGCACGGCGAAGCTTACCTCGGCGCGAAGGCGGATACGGTTCTGCATCCCGGCGGAACGCAGGTCCAGGTAACGGTACTTGAGCCGCAGATCCTCCCCGGCGCTGCTTTCGTCCCCAATCTGAAACGGAAGAACATCGCAGCGGTTCAGGATGACAAGCCGCGTCACCAGGACTTCGATTTCCCCGGTGGGCATGGCGGGGTTTACCATGTCATCGGGCCGGCGGCGTACCAGCCCTTCCAGGGCGACGCAGTACTCGTTCCGCAGATCCGCAACCAGCGCCTTTAATTCCGCCGGGGCGTCCTGGCCCACCACGGCCTGGGTAATACCGTAACGGTCCCGCAGGTTGATAAACGATATACCGCCGTGATCCCGGCGGCGGTGTACCCAGCCGTTCAAAATTACCGTCCTGCCGGAGTCGCCCGAGCGCAGCGCGCCGCATGTCGCGGTCCGTTTCATCAGTTCCATGGTTCCCAATGTACCACGGGGAGGGGATCTGTTCTATAATGAGGAATCATGCAGTTTGAATTGAATGAGGCGCTTATCGGGGCCCTGCTTTTTTCGATGGAAGATCAGGCGGGTACGTTTTACCTGGACACCGAAGAAGGGCTTATCGTAAGCGACGACGATGCGGGCCCTGACGCGGACCTGGAAAACGGGGACCGTTACATTTCCCTGCCCGGCTGGGATTCCACGGACGGCTTTAGGCTGATGGAGCATTTTGCCGCCGGCCTGCGGAACCCGGTACTGCAGCACGAACTGTCGGAGGCTTTGAACCAGGGGAAGGGGGTGTTCCGGGCCTTTAAGAACACCCTTGCCCGTTATCCTGAAACAGAAAAACTGTGGTTCAGCTTCAAGGAACGGGGGATGAGGCGGGAAATTCTGCGCGGGTACAACGGCCTGCGGGAAGAGTGGGGGCTTGCGCGGATCGGCGGCGAGCCCGAAGAGACCGGGGACCTGGTGCTGGAGGATTTTCGCTTCCGCCCTGCGAAAGAAACCGACCGGGAAGCGGCGGCGGCGCTTCACCGGGTCTGTATTGACGAACTGCGATCCCGCGCCAGCGGCGCGGAAGCGGCCATTTTAACGGCGGAACAATCCTCGGCCTGGCGGTTCCCTGGCGATCTGAGCCTGATGGCGGAAACGGGGGCCGGGGACTTTGCCGCCTATATCGCCGCCGTCCGGCGGGGCGAAACCCTGTATATCCACGCCCTTGAGGTACAGCCCCAGTACCGGGGCCTGGGGATTGGGAAGAGCCTGTTAAGCCGTTTTATCGAAGAAGCCCGGCGGTTTTCCGCCTCCGAACCGGGGGAAGCGGCCCCGCTTCGGATCCTTGTCGATCTTCCCGCAGGCAGCGAGGGGTTTTCCCAGGCGCTGTTCAGGGATTCCTTTAACCCCTGCATGACCCGCTACTGTCTTGAGATTCCGGCCGCGTCCCCTGGTTCGATTGAGTTCGATTGAGCAAAACCCCGTTTTGTAGTAGGGTTGCCGCATGACAGCCGATGAACTCCGTTCCAAATACATAGAATTTTTTGTTTCCAGGGGCCACGTCCAAATTCAGGGGAAGTCCCTGATCCCCGACAACGATCCTACGGTGCTTTTTACCACCGCCGGGATGCACCCCCTGGTCCCCTATCTGTTGGGCCAGGAACACCCGGCGGGGAAGCGGCTGGTGGA
>JAISMQ010000140.1 GCA_031276685.1 Treponema sp.
CGTTTTCAATTTTCCCTGGAAAAGGTCCTGGAACTGCGGAAACACCGGGAGCGGGAGGCGGAAATCGCGCTGGGCAGGGCCGTCGGGGAACTGACCGCCCTTGAGAACCGGCTTAAAGAACTAGCCCTCCTCCGCAGGGGGGCCTGGGACGACTGCCGGAGCGAAGGCGGCGCGGCGGAAAACCTTGCGGATTATGACCGCGCCCGCGAGTTCTATATCCGGCGCCTTGATCAGACAAAAGAAGAACTGCTACAGGAAGCCGCCGAAGCCCAGGCCCGGGTGGAGGAGGCGCGGGGGGTTTTTCTGGAAGCCTCCCGGGAACGCAAGATCCTGGACAAGCTCCGCGAAAAGCAGGCCGGGGCCTACCGCAAGGCCGTGTTCGCCGCCGAGGTCAAGACCCTGGACGATACGGCCGGCAGCCGGAGGGGCCAGCGCTAGGGCGTAAAACCGCCCTGCCGATCCGCCAGGTAGCCGCGCCGCCCCTCGCGGTAAAGGTTCCCCCCCCGGCTGTCGATGGCGACGGTAGCGGGGAAGTCCTTTACGGTAAGGCGCCGGATTGCCTCGGTCCCCAGATCCTCGAAGGCGATAACTTCGGACTCGGTAATACACCCGGAGAGCAGAGCCCCCGCGCCGCCGATGGCCCCCAGGTACACGGCCCCCGCCCATTTGATCGCCCGGATCACCTCGTCGGAACGATCCCCCTTGCCGATCATCCCCCGCAGGCCCAGCATTAACAGCCGGGGCGCCCAGGCGTCCATGCGGTAGCTGGTGGTGGGGCCCGCCGATCCGATGGGCATCCCCGGCGGGGCCGGGCTGGGGCCCGAGTAGTAAATACAGGCGTCTTCAAGGGGGAAGGGGAGGGGCTGTTTCCCGTCAAGCAGGGCGTCAAGCCGCCGGTGGGCCGCGTCCCTGGCGGTGTAGATGACGCCGGAAAGCAGAAGGCGGTCCCCCGCCCTAAGCGGGGCGGCCTTTTCCCTGGTAAGGGGAAGCTCGATCCGGCGGGGCGGCGAGAAAGCTTCCGCGGCGGGCATTACAGGTCCTCCCGGACGTGGCGGCTTACGTGGCAGTTGATGTTCACCGCGCAGGGCAGGGCCGCGATATGGGTGGGCATGTATTCGATAGCCAGCGCGAGGGCCGTGGTACGGCCGCCGAAACCCTGGGGCCCTATGCCCAGGGCGTTTATCCGTTCCAGCAGTTCCGCCTCCAGGTTCCCGTAAAACGGATCGCGGTGGACTTTTCCCAGGGGCCGCAGCAGGGCCTTCTTCGCCAGCAGCGCGGCCCGGTCAAAGGTGCCCCCGACACCGACCCCCACCACGACGGGGGGGCAGGGATTGGGCCCCGCCTGTTCCACTGCGGACACCACAAAGTTCTTAAAGCCCTCGATACCGTCCGAGGGGCTGAGCATCCTAATCCGGCTCATGTTCTCGCTGCCAAAACCTTTGGGCGCCACGGTAACGCCAAGGCCGTCCCCCGGTACAAGGTCAAGGTACAGCACCGCCGGGCTGTTGTCCCCGGTATTGTCCCGCCGCAGCGGGTCCCGGACCACCGAGGCCCTTAGGTACCCTTCCCGGCAGGCCCGGCGGACCCCTTCGTTGACGGCTTCGCCAATGTCGCCGCTGACGGCGGCGCCAACCCCCAGTTCCAGGAACACGCAGGCCATCCCCGTGTCCTGGCAGATCGGGATCCGGTTTTTTTCCGCAAGTTCAAAGTTTTCAACGATCCGGTCCAGGGTTTCCCGCGCCGGCGGCCAGGTTTCCCGGTCCCGGCAGGCGCGGATACGGTCCCGCACGTCCGGGGGAAGTTCCCGGTTGGCCTTGATAAACAGGTTCTTTACCGTTTCGCTCAGGGTTTCCGCCGCTATGATCCGCATACAAACATTTTCCGCGCCCCGGCTCCCCTTTGTCAACCGCCGCCGTTCCGGATATGATATGCCATGGATAATTCTTTTCGGCGCGTTCTGCCGCTTTTTCTTGGGTTTTTTTTGGCGTACCGGCTCTTCGCCCTGGGTACGGAGGAACGCGGCAAGGATCCTGCCCCCAGGGTCCTCCATGTCGCGGTGATGCAGGAATCCCCCTCGCTGGATTTGCACAAAAACAGCACCCTAATCGCCCGGCAGATAGGGGCCGGGCAGATCTGGGAAAAACTCGTTACGCTGAACAGCCGGTCGGAGGTGGTCGGCGAACTGGCGGAACAGTTTGACAGTTCCCCGGACGGGAAAACCCTGACGTTCCGTCTGCGGCAGGGGGTGCCCTTCCACGACGGTTCGGTCATGACCGCCGCCGACGTAACGGCCTCCATGAACCGCTGGATCGATTCCTACGCCCCCGCGCGGGAGCTGGCCGGAGATTCCCGGTTTGAACGGATCGCCGATGATCTGGTACAGATTCGCTTCTCCTCCCCCGCCGTCACCTTTCCCGACATGATGGCCGGCGCCCCCCAAAGCGCCGTGATCACCACTGCCGCCGCCTGCGCCGATGAGGACGGCCGCGGGTTTATGCGTTCCTACATCGGGACCGGCCCGTTCCGTTTTGCGGAGTGGAAGGAGGGCCAGCACATACGCCTGGAAAAATTTTCAGACTACCGCCCCTACGGTACCCCCGGCCAGCCGGACGACGGCTGGGCGGCTTACAAGGATCCGCGTGTCGACACGATCTACTACCACCTTGTCCCCCAGGCCGCCGCCAGGGTGGCGGGACTCCTGACAGGCCAGTTTGACGTGGATTACAACGTGGACAACGACGACCTGCCCGCCATAGCCGGCCGCAGCGACATCGGATCCGCGACCTACCAGGCGGGAAGCCTGGCCCTGATCTTCAACAAAAAACAGGGCCCCTGCGCGGACCTGAATTTCAGGCGGGCGCTGAACGCCGCCATCGACGCCGGCGAGATCATGCGGGCGGTGTTTGGGGAGCAGTACGCGCTGGGTTCGTCCTACATGGAAGATACCCAACTGTACTGGAA
>JAISMQ010000180.1 GCA_031276685.1 Treponema sp.
CCGCGGACGGGGGCGGCTCGGGATCGGGCGCGGGCTCAGGCGGCCGGGGCGCGGGCTCGGGCGGCGGCGGCGCGGGAGGTTTCGGCGGCGGCGGCTCGGGCGGCGGCGGCGCAGGGTCCGGGGGCGCGGGCGGCGGCGGCGCGGGTTCCGGCTGCGCGGGCCCGGGCGGGGCCGGGGAAGGCGGCACGTATTCGGCCAGGTCGACCAGCTTTATGACCCGGACGGGTTCTTCCTCCTGCCGGGGGGGGGGCATGTCGAAGCCGGCGGACAGAATCACCAGGGCGTGGATCTCCGCGGCCAGGATAAAAAGGGCAATGCGCAGCTTTTTCACCCCGGGCCCTCCTTTACCACAAAACTGACCACGCGGTACTGGAGGAGCTGGAGGACGGAAATAACGTCGTTAAGGTAGCGGTAGGGCGTGTTGCGATCGGCGATAATGTGGAGCCGGGTATCCGGGGCGGCGCGGTAGATATCGTCCACGGCGTTCTGCACCCCCTCAAGATCGCTGGGCAGCCCGTCCACGTACACGCGGCCTTCCCGGTCAATCCATATTTCAAGGTTCTTCTCCGCGCTGGTCTTCGGCGCCCGGCGGGCCTCCGGGTAGTCGATCTTTAGCTCCCTCCGGTAGTTGATGAGCGAGAGCAGTATGATAAAAATGAGGAGCAGGAACGCTACGTCCGACATCGAGGAAAGGGGGATACGAAAATCTTTACGCGGCGGGCGGCGCAGTTTCACGGCCCCCCCCCGGGGGCTTCCCCCATGACGAACGAAAAGGAATCCACATCCAGGTCCCGGGCCAGTTCGACAAATTCCACCACGGCCTGCCAGGGGGTCTGCGGGTCAACCGTAAGGAGTACCGCCGTATTGGGGCGCGCCGCCATACCCCGCCGTATCTCCCGTTCCGCAGCGGCGAGATCGCAGGGCTCCCCCCCCAGGCTAAGCCGCCCGGCCGGATCCAGGTAGAAGCGGAACAGTTCCTCCCTGGGTATGAAGCGCCGCGAATCCCGCGCGGGCAGCGCCAGCAGGAAACCTTTGTTGACGCTAAACCCGGCGATCACGATAAAGTAAATGATAAGGAGGAACGCGATATCGCTGGAAGCCCCGGAGTCCCCCAGGGGTTTCCGTTTCCGCCGCCTAATGGTCATCGAAGAACCGCAGTTCCCGGACGGGCTCTTTCCGGCGGGGGCCCGCCATTTCGATGATAAGGCCGGAACAGATCTGCTCCACATCGGCGGAAAACCTGTCCACAATGTGGGAAAACACCGAGTGGGCGACCATCGCGATAATGGCGATGACAAGGCCGAACTCCGTGGTGATCAGGGCTTCGTAAAGGCCGTTGGCGACGATCTGCGCGTTCACCTCCGCAGCCTGGGATATGGACCTGAAGGCCCCTATCATGCCGGAGACGGTTCCCAGAAACCCCGTCAGCGGGGAGATGGAACCCAGGGCGGTAAGGAAGCTAAGGCCGTTTTCCAGGGAGCTGACGCAGGAAAGGGCCTGGGTTTCCGCCGCCCGCTCCATGCGCTCTTCCCCCAGGCCGGCCCGGTCTATCAGCGCGAGGAGTATTCTGGCCCCCAGGCGCCGCTTGACCAGGGGGGCCAGATATTCCCGCCCCTCCGCCAGCTTCCCCTCCCGGATATAGCCCAGCATAAGGGCCCCCAGATCGTCCATGCGCAGGTCGTGGCAGCCCAGGTAGACGGCCCGTTCCAGGGATATGGCGATGACCGCAATGGAGAAGAGGAGGAGGGGCCACATGAACAGCCCCCCCATGCGGAACAGTTCCATAAGGGAAAGTGAATTGCCTGTTTCCATCGTTATTCGCTCCTAATTTTTCAACACGGTTAGGCCGCCGTTTTCCAGGGCCGCAAAAACGTCCTCCCAGGCGTACTCAAGGAAGATCCACTCGCCACATTCCTCCCAGTCCCGTTTCAGGGCGCCAGAGTCCCGCAGGGGCCGCAGTTCTTCCGGCAGCAGCGCCACGGTATAGGCCGTGTCCCAGCGGGCCTGCTCCGCCCGGGCCATCGGGCCGCGCCCCGTGTAGCTTCGGGGCCGGTCCGCTTTGGGGACAAGCTCCGGGAACAGGCGGGGTTTCCAGTAGGCCCGGAAGTCCCGGAGGTCCTGGCCTACAAACGCGGGGGCCTCCTGGCGGCGCATCCACCCGGCCAGGGCCCGGATCCGCTCGTAACGGCCCTCCAGCGCCCGCAGCGCGTCTTCCCCGGACAGGCGGGCGTCCTTCCAGCGGATCTTCCCCCCCAGGATCCGCAGCGGCTCCGGGCGGGACGCGAGCCGCAGGCCGCCCTCCTTCGGGACAAACCCGCCCTCCCCCGAAAGCTCCAGGCTGAATTCCACCCAGCCCTGGGGGCTTGCCGCCAGGTATTCGAGGGAGAGCAAGCGGAAGACGCCGCCCTCCCCCGGGGCGGAGGCCCGCAGCGTAAGGGCGGGGAAGGCCTCGATCAGAATATCAAGGCCCCCCGCCCGTTCCAGGACCCGGACGCCTTGGCCCGCAGGGACGGAGGGGGGGCTCCGGTAGCGCCCCCTTACCCGCCCGCGGCCCCCCTCCAGCAGCGCGCCGATTCCGTCCGCCGCCGTCAGGCAGCCCGGCAGGGCCGCCAGCGCGATCAGCGCGGCCGCCGCGCAGAAAAACAGCCGGGCCGGGCGCTTCATCTTAATACGCCCACCTGAACCCGAACGAGAGGATGGGAACGGGCAGGGCGTAGGAGAAGCCCGCGCCCCGTTCGCCGGTGTAGGGGTTGAACGCGGCGTCCCCTGCGGGGGGAAAGAACGGGGACAGCGCGTTTTCCACGGCCGCGTAGAATTCCTGGCGGGCCTTCCCGTGGGGGCTGTGGCTAAAAAACGAAAATTTAATGTCCAGGGGGATGGAAAAAGACGCCCGCCCGTCCCCCCCGGCGATCCGCCCCCACTTCTGGATGGTAGTGACGGCGGCGTCGTCCAGCACCGTGACGGAATAGGGCCGCAGCTCCGCCAGGGCTTCGCCGCCGGCAAAACCAAGGCGGGCCGTCACGGCGAAACGTTCCAGTGGTTTGACGCTGAGGGCCAGACTGAGTACGTGGAACCTGTGGAACGGGGGGTAGTACCAGTCTGCGGACAGGGCGCTGTCCTGGCCGGCGAAGGGGCCGCCCGGCGCTTCCGGCTCCCGGTAGCGGGCGTGGCTGAACGAGTAGGCGATCCAGCCGTCAACGTAGCGCCCGTCCGGTTTTTTCAGCATAAGGCCGATCCCCCACAGCCGCCCCTGCCCGTCGGACCGGAGGATCCGCCCGCTTCCCGCCGGATCGGCAAACGTGTAAGCCCGGTCAAAAAGGCGGCGGTAGTAGGCGTCGATACCGAGGCCGGCGCCGCCTGAAAATTCGATCCGCAGCCCCCCCCCGGCGGCAAAGGACCTGTCGGGCTTCGCCGGGTAATCGCCGGACAGGCCCCCCTCCAGCATGGCGGCCAGCAGGCCGGCGCTGGAGGAAAAAAGCCCCGCCCCCAGGGACAGCGACAGGGAGTCCAGGGGGCCCAGGTTCTTCAGCAGGCCGAAGTCCAGGCTGAGCCGGGGGGAAAGGGCGGGCGGGCCCTTGGCGGAAACACCCTCCCCCGTAAAAAAAGCGTGGTCCAGCCGCAGCCCCAGCTCCGCCCCAAAACGCCCGCCCGGGCTCCCGTAGCCCGCCAGCAGGTAGGCCGAACTGCCAAGGCTCCGGATCTCCCCTCCCCCCCCGGCCGCCGCCGGGAAGCTTACGTAAGCGGCCGCGTCAGACGGAACGGGCAGGCCCCGGAGCGGGTAGTAGACGCCGCTGGGCAGTTCCCGCCTGTCCGGGCCCCCGGCCTCCCGTTCCCGGAGGGAGTAGAGTCCTTCGACGCCCAGCGACGCGAGGAACCCCCGGCCCAGGTCCCAGTCGAAGCCCAGCCTTCCCTGGACGCCGGTCGCGCTGTCGGCGGAAAAGGTGTCCTCCCCGGCTTCGTAGCTAAAAGCGCCGGACAGCGGGGTCCCGTCCAGATAGGCCGCGCCGTCAAACGGGATGTCCTTTACCGAGTAGCCGGCGCGGTCTTCCGCTTCGGAACGCCGGTAGCCGGCCCCCAGGCCCGCCGTCAGGGTCATATCGCCGCGGGGCTTGTAGGCCAGGTTCGCAAAACCGAAACCCTGGTAGTTTGCCCGTTTCCGCGCGATCCCCGCGCCGTCATCGTAAGCGGCCCCGTCGGCGCCGAAAAAACCCGTAAGGCCAAGCTCCAGGCTGTCGGTAAAGCGGTAGCCGGACCTAAGCGCGGCGCTGCGGATATAGGGGGCGGACGAAACGGTTTCCGCGGGCCGCAGGGCTTCCAGCGCCCCGGAGATCCCCCGGGCCGCCCAGAGAACGGGCCCGTAGTAGCTCAGCCTGCCCGCGACCGTCACGCCGCCCCGGCGGTTAAACGGGAGGGAGAGGCTGGCGTCCGCCATGCTCGTGGACAGGCCCAGTTCAAATTCCGGATCCTGGGGGAAGGTTTTTGTCAGCGAAACGTCCAGCAGGCCCGAAACGGTATGGCCGTAGCGCGCGGAAAACGCGCCCCGGGAAATCCGGGCGCTTTCAAGCATCCGGACATCGAAGATCGAAGATCCGCCGCCCCAGTGGTAGGGATTTTCGATGTAAAAACCGTCCGTCACCGCCATAAGCTCCCCCGCCCCCCGGATATCGGGCGCGGCGTTAAAAAGCCCCGAATAGCCGACGCCGGGCAGCGGCTTGGCCGGGACAGCCGCGTCTCCGGCAGGCTCCGGTTCCACGGCGCGCTGAATCCCCGCATTTTCCGGAACTTCCGCGCGGGCCGGCGGCGCCCCGGCTTCCACATCGCGGCTTTCCTCGAGAACCAGCTCCCTGGCTTCCAGGGTTCCGGCAAGGTAGAGTTCCAGGACAAATTCATCGTGTTCCAGGTCAAGCGTAAGGCGTTCCGAACCGTAGCCCGGATAACTGCCCCGGATATCGACGGCCCGGTCGTCGGGTACGGTCAACACAACACGGCCTTCGCCGTCCCCCTGGCCGCTTGTCCCGTCGTAGGAACGAATCTCCGCGCCTTCCAGGGGCATCCCCAGCTCCCCGTCCACAACCGTCACCGTCACATCCCGTGCGCCAAGGGGGGGGATGGCGCACAGCATGATCGCAAACCAGAACGGCAGGCTGCGCATACCCAGAGGCTAACATATTCCCCCCTCCATGTTAATGGAGTGGCATTGCGCCGTACCGCGCCTGGGGTGTAGTGTCTCTACAGGGGGAGCTATGCTGGAACTAACGCTGCGCTGTTTGCAGGAAAAACGGGCGGAATTTGAAAGGGCGGGGATCCGCCTGCCCGCCTTTGACATTGAGGCGCTTCGGGAAAAAACCCGCGCCGCCCCGGCCTGGGTTCATTTCGGCGCCGGCAACCTGTTCAAAGGCTACCA
>JAISMQ010000001.1 GCA_031276685.1 Treponema sp.
CTACACACTGACCGAAAAATCTGTGTTGATGACGGGCGGCGCTTTTGGCATAGAGGCTTCGCTTCCGGCGACAATAGGATACGGACTGGTTATCGTGCTGGCGCTCACACTGCTAAAAAGACGGCCAAACAAAGAATGAAGAACTCCGGACCTGTCCCCGCCCCGGACCACCCTTCCGGCCGCCGGGCCCGGAGTTGTGCTTCCCCTGGGTTCCCTGTCCGGCGTATATTCCCATGTATTGCGCTGGCCCTGCCGGGGCAGGCGGCTTGACATTGGGCACGTATCCTGCTTTCATATGAAAGACCCTTCATTACACGCGTAACACGTAAGATTTCCCAAAATTCAGCCCGGGGGCGCTTAACGCGGTTTGTAAGCCGGCCCCGGGAACGGCCTGGAGGTAAAACGTGGGCCACGATCGCAAAAGGATAATTCTGGTAGATGACATGTTTGTCAATCTAAAAATTGGCAGCGAAATACTTATCGATGCCTATGACGTTTTTACCGTCCCCTCTGCCGAAAAGCTCTTCCAAATCCTTAAAAAAGTCACCCCGGACTTAATCCTGCTGGACATTGACATGCCGGGTATGGACGGCTACGAGGCCATACAGATCCTTAAAGCGGACAAACGGACCGGGGAAATCCCGGTGATCTTCCTTACCGCCAACAACGACCCCGCCTGCGAGTCGAAGGGCCTGTCTTTGGGGGCGGCGGACTTTGTTACAAAGCCCTATTGCCCCCACATACTTCTTAAACGGGTCGAAACACAGATGCGCGTAGTATCCCAGCGGAAGCTGATCCTTGCTTACGAGGCCAAACTTGCGCAGGCGGAGGCGGACAAGGCGGGCGCCCTGGCGGAAATGCAAAAAAAGGTAATCAAAATTGTAACAGAGCTGGTGGGACGCCGGAACGAAGTGACGGGCGGGCACGGGGAACTAACCCATCGCTATGTCGAAGTGCTGTTGGACGTGCTGATCAAGAACAACATCTATCAGGATATCGTCCAATCCTGGGAAAAGGATTTCCTGCTCCAGTCCACGCTGCTCTACGATCTGGGGAAGGTGTCGATCAACAACCGGATTCTGCAAAAACCCGGCAAACTAACCGATGAAGAATACGCCGAAATGCAAAAACACCCCCTGCTGGGGGTGCGGATCCTGGAAAACATCGAGACCGACTTTAAGGAAAATTCGCCGGGGGCCGGCTTTCTTGACCACGCCAAGGCATTTGCCGGGTGCCACCACGAACGCTGGGACGGCACCGGGTACCCCTACGGCCTAAAGGGCCACAACATCCCCCTGCAGGGCCGGATTATGGCCATTGTTGACGTGTACACCGCCCTGATCACCGAGCGCCCCTATAAGCAGGCCTGCACCCACGAGGAGGCCATGCGGATAATCGCCCGCGGGCGGGGCACCCACTTTGAGCCGGCCCTGGTCGACCTTTTTCTGTCGGTCTCCGGCGAATTGCGCCAGATTGCCCGGCCGGACGCACCCGGTCCCGCCGGGCCCTGCCAGGGCCCGGTACAGTACCGCGAAGAAACGGCCTAATACGAAACCTTAAGGGTTTTGATCTCAAAGGGCCGGAAGCGGAGGGAAACATGGCCCCCCCGGACGCCCGCAGCCATTTCGCCCGCCGGTTCTTCAAGCAGGTTGGTTTCGGTAATTTCCTTTGCCCCCGGTATATCCAGCGCGGCGGCGGCCGTGGCCCCTTCACATTCGTACAGGCGCACAATGTAGGCCCGCTGGGTGTCCTCGCAGGGTTTTACGGCTTCGGCAATAACCGTGGGCGCGTCAATCCTGAACAGGGAGCCCGCCTCGCGCGGGCCGGCGGTAATAACCGGCAGGTAGTTAAACAGGTAGGCCGGACGGACCACGGACTCCGCCGAAAAGGGGCCGTTGTGGGGCAGGAACGCATAGCGACATTCGTGGAGGCCCTCGTCGGCGGTGTAATCGGGCCGGTTCCCCCCCTTGTGAAGCGAAAGGCGTATGCGCGAATCCTGTACCGACACGCCGTATTTGGAGTCGTTCAGAACCGCCGCGCCGTAACGGGATTCGGAAAGGTCCGTGTACTTGTGGTTGGTCACCTCGAACTTGGCCTTTTCCAGAGACGTGCTGCGGAACGCCGGGCGCCTGATATAACCGAACTGGATTTCGTGCCGCGCTTCGGGCGCGAACACCGTGGTATCAAAGGCGGCCTTAAGGAAACGGTGCTGGTCGTGCCAGTCGATTTTGGTTTCGTAGAGGACCAGGGGCGAGTCGGCGTAGAACACCAGATCCTGCTCCACCGTTGACTTGGGGGAGACGCGGTACTTGCTCCGTATGCGGAATTCCACCGCCCCGTCGGAAACCGTTTTCCGTTCCAGCAGTTCCGAACAGTCCTGGAATTTGTACTCTATGTCCGCGTCAATGTCCCAGTTGTCCCAGCTTAGGGACACGTCTTCGGCCATGATCAGGGTTCCCAGGGGGAAGCCTTCGCCCCGCAGTTCCCGGTTTCCCGCAGTTTTGTCCAGAAAGGAAGCGATGGTCCCGTTTTTGGCAAAGCGGATCAGCGCGAAGGGGGTTTCCAGCGTGTCCCCGGAAAAGCGGAAGGGGCTTGCCCCCGCGCCCGCCGGTTTTGCCGCCGGCGCTATGGCCCGGCTGCCCAGGGCGGGGACGGCAAAGCCCGCGACGGCGGTCTTTTTTCCGCCCAGAAGGCTGTCGGTTTTCTGCTGCCGCGCCCCGGCGGGCAGTTCGTAATCCCCCTGGTCAAGGTAGAAAACATCGCCGCGATCAAACGAAAGGGTGTTGGTAACGGTGAATCCCCCGCCGGCGTTCCCCAGTAGTTCCACCGTAAGGGAACGGCTTGCGGCGATAAGCGCGGAAGTGTCCGCGATCGACTTTTTGTGGACCGCCGGGATGCAGGTACCGGGGAGGA
>JAISMQ010000039.1 GCA_031276685.1 Treponema sp.
CTGGAGGCGGGCTGACATAACGGAAATGTCCCCCTTATCCAGGGGCGGGGCCGGCGCATTGGCTATGGGGGGTTACGGCAGGCGCTAAGGACGGAGGGCAAAACGCCTGGGACAGTTACTTGACCGAAGCTTTGCGCCCTTTGAACCGCAGGAAATTACAGGGATTTACCGGCGCAAAGCAAGCGTGACTGCCCCAGGCGTTTTGCCCTCCTGTGTTTTCCCGCCTGCGGCGAATATCCCTTTGGTTTATGCGCCGGCCCTGCCGGGGGCGCTTGACCTTTCCCCGCCGTTGCCCTAAGCTGGACAGACTTTCCTGCCTGCCCCGGAGGGGTCCGGGGAAATGGACATATTTTTTACAAGGAGACGCTGAAGTGCCCTGCGGAAGAAAACGCAAGCTGCGCAAAATCGCGACCCATAAGCGCAAGAAGAAGCTTCGGAAAAATAGACACAAGAAGAAGTAAGGCCCTGGCGGCCCGCCGCATGTACGGCCGGGCGGCCGTGGCTGCGGCGTCCCGTGCCTGGCGCCCGTGCCGGTTCCCGGAAAGGGGCCGGCTTTACAGCCGTTTTTGAAGATCGGGCCCCGGACTGCGGTTGCGGGGCCAAAGGCGGGGTTCTTCAAAGGCGGCTTCTTTTTTTGGTTGAGGCTTTTTCAGATGGCGGAATCGGTCCCACTTCTGCCCCGGATCTGCGGACCCGGGGACCTAAAATCGCTTACGCTTCCGGAGCTTCGCCGCCTGGCGGCGGAGATTCGGGAATGTATCATAGCCACCGTTAAGAAAAACGGGGGCCATCTGGCGTCCAACCTGGGGGTGGTGGAACTGACCATTGCCCTGCACACGGTGTTCAACTCGCCCCGTGACAAGATCGTCTGGGACGTGGGGCACCAGTGTTACGCCCACAAGCTCCTTACCGGGCGTTTCGCCCTGTTTCCCACCCTGCGCCGCATGGGGGGCCTGGCGGGCTTCCCCCGGCGCGACGAGAGCCCCCACGATACCTTTAACACCGGGCATGCCTCCACCTCCGTTTCCGCCGCGCTGGGCTTCCTCGCGGGGGGGCGGATCCTGGGGATAGGGGGTATGGCGGTGGCGGTGATCGGCGACGGGGCCCTGACCGGGGGCATGGCCTACGAGGCCCTGTCCCACGCGGGCCAGTTGGGCCTTCCGCTGGTCGTGGTTCTGAACGACAACAAGATGTCCATCGGCCCCAATGTGGGGGGGCTTTCAAAGTACCTAAGCCGCCTGTCGATGAAGTCCAACTACCAGCTTTTCCGCAGAATGTTTGACGCCCTGGTCCGGAAGATCCCGCTGGTGGGGGAGGGCCTCTACGCAGGGATCCTCAGGCTCAAACGGGCGGTAAAGGCGGTTTTCTATACGGACAATTTCTTTGTCGATCTGGGCTTCGAGTACGTGGGGCCCATCGGCGGGCACTGTATCCCCGCCCTGCTCCAGGTCTTCCGGGACGTAAGAAAGCTGGGCCGGCCCGTGGTGATCCACGTGATCACGCGGAAGGGCAAGGGTTACGGGGACGCGGAGGAGGATCCGGGGGCCTACCACGGGGTTTCCGCGCCGGGGGCTTCGGCGGTCCCGGCCGCGGGGGAGCCGCCGGGCTTTACCGAAGCCTTTGGCCGCTCCCTGCTCAGGGCTGCGGGACGGGATCCCCGGATCGTCGCCGTAACGGCGGCTATGGAGAAGGGGACCGGGCTTTCGGCCTTTAAGCGGGCCTTCCCGGACAGGTTTTTTGACGCGGGCATCGCGGAAGAACACGCCCTGACCTTTGCCTGCGCCCTGGCGCTGCGGTCCCTAAAGCCCGTGGCGGCGATCTACGCCACGTTTATCCAGCGCGGGGTGGACCAGGTGATCCACGACGCGGCGCTGCAGCGGCTGCCGCTGATCCTGGCGCTGGATCGTTCCGGCTTTGTCGGGGAGGACGGGGAAACCCACCAGGGCCTTTTCGATATCTGCCTCCTCCGCCCCGTGCCCGGCATGAGGATCCTCTGCCCCGCCGGCGCCGCGGAACTTGAGCTGATGCTGGACTGGGCACTTGCGGCCTTTCCCGGCGGGCCCGTCGCCATCCGCTACCCCAAGGACAGCTCGCCTGCGGAAACACCTGCCTTTTCCCAGCCCCTTGTCGAGGGCAGGGGGGTCTGGGTCCGCGGAGGCGGGGGGGATATATGCCTGGCCTTTACCGGGGGGCTCTACCGCGAGGTCTTAAAGGCCGCGGACCTTTTGGACGACGCCGGCTTTGACGCGGACTGCTACAACCTGCGCTTCCTGAAGCCCCTGGACGAAGACTACCTGGCGGCGCTTATGGACCGCTACGCCCTGACGGTGTTCGTGGAGGAAGGCATCCGGGAGGGCGGCTTCGGGGAGTACGCCCTGGCCCTGGCCCGGAGGCGGAACTGCCGGGGCAAGGTTCTGGCCCTGGCCGCGGAGGGGGGCTTCGCCGGCCTGGGGACCCGGCGGGAACTGCTCAGGGCGAATCGGCTGGACGGGGAGGGAATTGCGGACTATGCTTTATCCGGTATTTCCCTTAACCGTTACGCGGAAAGGATCGACAAGTAAGAGTGGACTGGTTTCAACGTTTTATCTACGCATACGATCTGGTCAGGCCGGTTCTGGACGTGGGGATTCTGGCCTTCCTTCTCTACAAGGCCTACGATTTCCTCGTTAAAACCCAGGCCATGCAGTTGGTCAAGGGGGCGGGCCTTCTTGCCCTGGTCTACGGCGTAGCCTTTCTCTTCCGCCTTACCACGCTGCAGTGGATCCTCCAGATCCTGGCCCCTGGGCTCCTTATCGTGGTCGCGATTGTGTTCCAGCCGGAACTGAGGAAGATCTTCATGCGCCTGGGCCAGGGCGATATTTTCAGGCCCGATACCAAGCCCCGCATAGGCCAGTTCGAGGCGGTGGTGACTGCGGCGGAGATCCTGTCCCAGGAGCGGCGGGGGGCGCTGATCGTCTTTTCGCGGAAGATCAACATCAGAAACATTATCGATACGGGCACGCGGATGAACGCCGACATATCCTCCCCCTTGATCGTGGCGGTTTTTGAATTCGACGGGCCCCTCCACGACGGGGCGATGATCATCCAGAGCGGCCGCATCGCCGCGGCCGGCTGCTTCCTCCCCCTTTCGGAGCAGCAGGGGATCCGCAAAAGCTTTGGGACGCGGCACCGGGCGGCCCTGGGCATGTCCGAACAGTCCGACGCGGTGATCCTGGTGGTTTCCGAGGAGACCGGGGCCATTTCCCTGGCCGTTGACTCCAAGATCTACTACGACCTTTCCACGCTGGAAGTTACCCGCAAGCTAAAGGAATTCCTGGACCGGGGCGCCCGGCGCGAGGCTTTCCCCGCGTCCGGCCTTGGGGAATTGAACCCGGCCGCCGGGACGGACCTTGACCAGGCGTTTTCCTCCAAGGAGGGGGGCGATGTTTTCGCTAAACCCTAAACGGATACTCCGGGCCGTGGCGGAAAACTGGATACCCAAGGTCCTTTCCATCGCCCTGGCCCTGACGATCTTCATGATCCACAGTCTGAACACGCTGGAAACCCGGTTTTTTTCCACCCCGCTTATCATGGAGATGTCCTCCCACCTGTGCCCGTCCAGCCCCTATACCAGGATGATCCGCGTAACCCTGCGGGGGGACGCGAACAACATCCAGCCCATACAGGATGACGATATCGAGGCGTACATCGATCTTATCGGGTACGAATCGCCGGGCCGCTACTACGTCCCCGTCAAAGTCCGCAAGAAGGGAACCGCCCTGGGGGTGGAGCCGCTGGAAATTACCCTAAACCCCGTGGCGATGAACATCACGCTGGACTACAAGCAGAACAAGTACGTCCCGCTGACGGCGAATATCGAGGGGAACCCGGAACCCGGTTTTGACCTGGTGTCCCACACCCTTTCGCCCGCCCAGGTGATCCTGGAGGGCCCCGCCGGCCTTCTGGAAAACGTGCTGGAACTCTACACCGACGTTATCGATCTGAACGGCAGGAACGCCGATTTTTCGGTTACCGTGCCCATCCTGAACCGGGACCCCCTGCTTACGATCCGGGGCAACGGTATGACCGAATTTAAGGGCTTTGTCCACTCCCGGATCGACGTGCGGAATTTCGGGAACATCCCCATCACGCTGCTGAACCTGGATCCCGGCCTGCGGGCGGAGCCGGATTTTAGGACCGGGACCGTCCGCCTGGAGGGGAGCCGGGGGAATCTGGACGCATTTTCCCCCCCGCCCGGCTTCCTTACGGTGGACTGCTCCTCCGTTGCCGGGGCGGGCCGTTACACGCTGCCGGTTTCGGCGGCGCTCCCCCCCTCCCTCAGCCTGGTCCGCACGGACCCCGGGGAGCTTGGCATTACCGTTACTTCGCCGGTTTTGGCGGCGCCGGAAATGCCGGATGCGCCGGAAGCGGCGGAGGAGGCCCCGTGATCGTCGGGATAGGGGTGGACGTGGTCCATGTACGGCGCATGGCCCGCTGGCGCGCTATCCCGGGGCTGCTGGAACGCTACTTCCACCCCGACGAGCTGGCTGCCGTCCTGGGGAAGGGCGCCGGGGCGGATCTTTCGCTGGCGGCCCGTTTCGCCGCCAAGGAAGCCTTTGGCAAGGCGCTGGGGACGGGGCTGGCGGGCATCGTGCTAAAGGACATCATGGTGGCAAATTGCTTTAACGGGCGGCCGGAGGTGCGGGTGTTCGGCACCGCCCTGAGGGCCCTGGAAAAAAGCGGCGCCCGGCGGATCCATATTTCCCTTACCCACGAGCGGGATAACGCCATCGCTATGGTGGTGCTGGAGGAATGTGGCTGATGGTCGCGGAAGAAAAAGAGCTCAAGGTATCGTTTTTATCAAAGAAAGAATACGAATGTCCGGTCTGCGGGGCGAAATTCCGCAAAGAAGAACTCCTCTCCGGGGGCGGCAGGCTTATCGCCGGGCCCATGACGGCGGAACTCCACCGGATCTACGAGCCCAGCGCTAAATACGGGGAAATTTTCCCGCTTGTCTACCAGGCCACGGTGTGCCCGGAATGTTGGTTCGCCGCCATGGAGCAGGATTTTGAGGAGCTGGACGGCGGCGGGGCACGGGCGGCCCGGGACGACCAGGAGGCCCGTGTCAAAGACGCCCGGCGCCTCTGCCGGTCCCTGGATTTTTCGTCCCCGCGCCGCCTTGCGGAGGGGGCGGCCTCCCAGTACCTTGTAACGCGCTGTTACCAATACTACGGCAAGAATTTCAGTCCCACCGTCAAGCAGGGCCTGGCGGCGCTGCGGGCGGCCTGGCTTTTTGACGATCTGGACAAGAAGGCCCCCCGGCACCACTACGACTGGCTGGCCCTGCTCTTCCGGCGCAAAGCGCAGTTTTTGTACAACGAGGCGATCCGGCTGGAGCAGACCGGAAAGGAAACCCTGTCGGCGATGAAGGTGTTCGGCCCCGATACGGACAAAAACTACGCCTACGAAGGGGTCCTGTACCTCTGCGCCTACCTGCGCTACAAGTTCGGCCCCAGCGATCCCGGACAACGCCGGTCTTCCCTGGAGGACGCCCGCAG
>JAISMQ010000089.1 GCA_031276685.1 Treponema sp.
CTTAATTCCGGCATATTTTCATACTAACAGACATTTAAATTTTTTGCAAGATGTTTTTATGTATATTTTTTATACTTTTTGGCCCAATTTCGCATAACTGTTTATGCGCGCCAGCTATAGGAAATGGCCGGCCACATTTGCTTTGTGTCTGCCGGGTTCAGCAGCCCAGTACCGTAACTTCCCCCTCCGTTCTCCAGAACAGCCGTTCGTCCCAGCTTCCCTTCTCCGGCCTCCGGTCAAAAATAACCAAATAGCAGGACACGCCCTTCCCCCCGGCCCTGGCGGGCGAAAAGCTCTCCCGGTACCTCAGCACCTGCCGCTTCCCCTCCTCCGCGATCCGTTCAAGGTCCTTCCCGGCGCGCAGCAGCTTTACTTCGATAATGTCCCAGCCTCCCCGGCACTCCACGGCCAGGTCCATCCTCCCCCGCCCCGCGGCGTACTCCCGTTCGATACCCCCGTTGGTCGCCCGCTGCAAAAACGCCTGGAGCAGCAGATGCGGGAAGGCCTCCGGGTAGTTGAGCATCCCCTCCCAGGCTTCGGAGTTCATCCGCCAAAATACCTGAAACTCCCTGAGCAGCGCGTCCAGGTGGGTTTCCCGCGCCAGGATCATCTGCTCCCGCCCTTCCCGGATGTGCCCAACCGTAACCGTTTCGGCGCTCCCCTCGTCCAGGACCCGCATGGTGGCCCGCTTAAACAGGGAGTTGACGATCCAGGGCTGCCCCCGCGACTGTTCGTAAACGTAGTCCAGGGCTTCGTCCGTGATCCGCTGGCCGGTTTCCCCGGTCCGCCCATGCCGCCAAAGTCGATCGTACCAAGCCCTCCGGGTCTTTTTTCCCGGGTTCGGGGACCGGAAAACCGGACAATTGGGCAAAATCGCGGATATCCCGGTATATGGTCCGCATGGCGTCATCCCGGCCGGCAAGCCCCTGGCAATCCTCCACGCTGACATAGCAGGCCAGGGGCGGGGCGGAGGCGGCGTTGATCTCCCGCATCCAGCTTTGGAGGAACGTGGTTTTCCCGGTCTGCCGGAGGCAGCATGTAGTGCATTTCGGGGCGGCAGGGCCCCGTCGTGTTAAAAAATCGGACCGGCCGCTTGTTCATGCGTATACTATAGCGGATTCGCCCCGCCGTGTTCACGCGGCCCGGGGGTTCCGCTACACGTAGACCCCTTCTTCCCGCCAGATCGAATTCATCAGCTCGTAACGGCCCAGGTCCAGGCCGGTGTACACGCAGTTGGAGGTGGAAAAGACATACCCGTAACCGGGCATGCCGTCGCGGAGGGCGCGGCGCACATCGGCTTTTACCTCCTCGTCCGTTCCGGTTTGGAGGAGGCCGCAGTTCACGTTGCCGATAAGGGCCACTTTGCCGCCGTACTTCTCCTTCATCACTTTAAGGTCAACGCCGCCCTGGGGGTCCAGCGAGTGAAGCGCGTCGGGCCCGCACTGTACAAGCTGATCCGCGATGGGCATGATGTTGCCGTCCGTGTGCTTTATCACGGTGTAGCCCAGCGCCCGGTAGCCTTCGATTGTTTTTGAAAGCACGGGGGCGATAACATCGGCAAAAACTTCCGGGGTAAAAAACGGGTTCACGTTAAAACAGTAATCCGAACAGAGGGCGAAACCGTCCAGAAGCCTGCCGCCGTCTGCCTGTTTCAGCCGCTCGGCAAAGTCCAGGGCCCGGCACATTCTCTGTTCCTGTTCCGCGACAATGCCCTTGGGATCCTCGTACAGCCTTACCGAAAAATCCATCATGCAGTTCCCGTCAGGGATACCGCAGGTTGTATCGCCGTGCATACAGATGTAGTACTCCATGCCGGTAGTTTCCCTGATAATCTGGAGGAGCCGCACGACATTGTCAAAATCGCCGGGGTTGGGATGCACAAAAATGGCGCTGTGGTGATAGCGTTTGGCTATTTCCGTGTAACAGTAGGCCATGTCCCGCAGGTGGGCCTCTTTCTCTTTCGCGCTCGACTGGTTCCACTGGGAATAATGCCGGTGGGACGGGTGGACCTTCCCCAGGGTTTCCATCGTCAAAAAAAACACCAGCTCGAAATGCGGCACATGGCCTTCGATCTTCTCCCGTCCAAGGGCCTTCAAAAAGCGTTCGCGTTCGGTCATGGGCAGACTCCTGTTACTGTTTGAATTCCCCGGCAAGATTGCTTGTCGGTAAAACCGGCCATGTATGCCGGGACTCCCGGTTATCAGCATACCCGTTAACCCCAATTCCGTCTATTCTTTGGCGGCCCAAGGGGGTATAATCGGCGCCATGAAACTTGTACTGCGTATTTTGCACATGGCCCGCGCATACTGGGGGACCCTCGCGCTGGCGGCGGCCGGCATTGTGGGCGCGGCCCTCCTGAATCTGGCGACGCCCGAAATCGTGCGGCGGCTTACCAGGACCCTGGTCGCGTCTTCCCCGGAAAACAGCCTCCCGAACGAGCGGCTGATCCTCCTTTACGCGCTTATCCTGATCGCCGCCTACCTGGTCCGGGCGGTCTGCCGCTTCCTCAGCATGGCGGTAAGCCATATCGCCGCCTGGAGTTTTGTTCCCGAGCTGACTTTGACGGTGTACAACAAGATACAGAGCCTTTCGCTGAAATTCTTCCACAGCCGGCAGACCGGGGAGCTTTTAAGCCGGATCGTCAACGACACCCGGCAGTTTGAAGTCCTTGTGGCCCACGCGCTGCCGGACCTGGTTTCCAACGCCCTGGTGGTACTGAGCGTCGCGGTTATGCTGTTCGTCATCAATCCGCCCCTGGCCCTGCTTACCCTTATCCCCGTTCCGTTTGTAGTGATGGTGAGTACCCTTTTTTCAAAAAAGGTGCAGCCGCTGTTCATGGTAAACCAGAAGGTGCTGGGCGAACTGAACGGCGTTTTGCAGGACAAGCTGCAGGGGATGAAGGAGATCCAGACCTTCGCGCAGGAGGAAAACGAGCGGATAAAAATGGGCGAGCAGACAAAGATTTACTCGCGGGTTAACATACGCGCCAATATCGCATCGGGGCTTTACCATCCGGGAATAGAACTGCTCACTTCCCTGGGGACCGTCATCGTGGTGGGGCTTGGCGGCTACATGGCAAGCCGGGGCGGCCTGCCCCTGGCGGACGTGGTCGGCTTCGTCATGTACCTGAGCCTTTTTTACCAGCCCCTGGCCACCCTGGCGCGGCTTGCCGAGGACGTACAGAACACCTACGCCGGAGCGGTGCGGGTTTTCGAGCTTCTGGACGCCGAGTCCGACGTAAAGGAAGCCCCCAACGCCCAGACGCTGAAATCCTGCGCGGGGGAAGTACGTTTTGAACACGTACAATTCAGCTACGACAGCGATGTTGTGCTTGATGATGTAAGCTTTACTGCGGAGGCCGGACGTATGCTGGCCATCGTAGGGCCCACGGGCGTAGGGAAAACAACGGTGCTTTCCCTGCTGGAGCGGTTCTACGATCCCCAGGAAGGGTCCATTTACATTGACGGCCGGGACATACGGACCCTTACCCTAAGTTCCCTGCGGGGCAATATCTCCATGGTACTCCAGGATACCTTTTTGTTTAACGGCAGCATCGCTATGAACATCGCCTACGGATCCCCCGAGGCCGGGCCGGAACAGATCAGGCAGGCGGCCGTGGCCGCCTGTGCCGATTCCTTTATCCGGGCCATGCCCCAGGGCTACGACACCCTGGTCGGCGAACGGGGCGTGCGGCTTTCCGGCGGGCAAAAGCAGCGCATCGCCATAGCCAGGGCCATCCTAAGGGACACGCCGATTCTGCTTCTGGACGAGGCTACCAGCGCGGTGGACACCGGCACCGAAAGTGAAATCCAGGAAGCCATCAACAGGCTTGCCGGCAGCCGTACGATTATTGTTATCGCCCACAGGCTGTCCACCATACGGCGGGCCGACACAATCCTGGTTCTGGAAAACGGCAAGATCGCCGAGCAGGGTACCCACGAGGAGCTGATGGGCCGGAACGGCCTGTACGCCCGGCTTTCCGCCATGCAGGAACAAAAACGGGGCAACCCGGCGGCGTAGGCCCGCCGGACCGCCCCATGTCTTTCTACTTCCCGCTTGCCCTGTTAATACGGGTCTGCCAGATGGAAACAACCTCGTCCAGACCCAGCCGCTTTAAGTCGGCAAGGTAGGCGTTCCACGAGGCGTTATCCAGGCCCTTTTCACCCATAACTAGAGCCGAACACAGTTCCGAAACATAGGTATTGAGGTCCGGCAGGATAGCCGTGAGCCGATCCTGTTCCTGCGGGGTCGCCTGGGCCAGAACGCCGCCGGTATACCAGGAATAAGGATAAGGTGAGTTAGCCACGAGGTCGTTCATAAAATTCAGCTTTTCGGTCCAGCCGTTGGGATAACCGACTTCTTTGCCCAAGTTTACCGTTGAAACAACGCCGCCATAGGAATCGCGTATCTGCACCCAGGGAACCAGACTTTCCGCCCAAAATGAAACACCACGAAGGCCGTCAACGCCCAGTTGATTAGGATTCCGGAAACGCACGGGAATTCCGTTTTCATCATAATTAAAGGTATAGCCTTCAATACCGGGTTCCATAAGGGTAAAGAAATCTTTGGTAACATACCAGTCGATAAACTTAACCGCCGCATCGATTTTTTTGGAAGCCGATGTTACCATCAGGACCTTGTCCGTACCAATACTGAGACCGCCGACATTCCAGATAGGCGGCTTTACTCCCGGAACTGCGCTAAAGAGAACCGGTACCGAGTAGGGGCCTTTTTCGCCTTCGGGAATATTCATCTGTATATCATCGGCATTGGGGAACCATGTATTCCAATAGCCGATTTTGTTTTCGATAGAGTCGGTCGGTTCCCCACCGGTGCGGATAAGCCCCGCCTTGTACAGTTTATTCATAAAGGCGAAGTAATCCTTTACCCCGGGCTGGTACCACGCGCATTGCAGCGTACCCATAACATCGGCAAGATAGTGAAGCCCCTCCCCTTCGTGGTCGGTGGCAATTCCAAAAAGCTGGGCGATGCCGTTGTTAAAAGACGCAATATCAACCGATGCGACCTCGTCCTTTATACCGTTTTTATTCACGTCTTTTTCCTGGAACTGGTAAAGGGCGCTGTAGAGTTCGTCCGCGCTTTTCGGCATGGGGATGCCCAGTTTGTCCAGCCAGTCTTTGCGGATAACCCCCAGGGTAATGCCGCCCATGGGGGCGCCTTTATACGTAAGCTGGTACATTCCCGGTATCCAGTAGAAGTTGCCGTTGGTCATGGTAAAGAGGCCCTTGAGCTTCGCGCCGTTGCCGCTTCCAAAAAACGCCTTCGCCGTACCATCCGAGTGCTGTTCAATCGCTTGGTTCAGCGCAACGATCCGGTTCTGATCCACCAGGCTGTACAGCGTCTGAAGCCCCAGGCCGTGGCCGTACACAAGATCGTAATTGTTAAACTGTCCCGATGCGCGCAGAGTCTGGAAGGCGGTCGGGTACTGATCG
>JAISMQ010000031.1 GCA_031276685.1 Treponema sp.
CATTTTCTGGTAACGCTGGTGATATAAAGGTGACTTCTGTCCAGTAACCGCCTAATGCGGTCCGGCGCGCGTTAAGCCGGGCGCTGGAGGGGCCGGCAGGGACACCTGCCGGCCCCCTTATTTTGCAGGTCAGGGCCGCCTTCGTGGTAAAATTCTTAAAGGACAGCGCAAGCGTGGCCCGGCATTTCGCTCCCCCTGATTTCCCTGTCCGCCGTACTTTCCTACGGCTACAGCTTCCCCGCCGCCCAGGTGTTGATAAGGTAACGGGACACGGAGCCGGGACCGGGAAGCCTGGGCAGAGCCCCGGCGCTGAACCAGCGGGCGTCCAGGATCTCGGCGCCGTCGGGCCGGATCTCCCCCCCGGCGTAGCGGGCGGCAAAGCCCAGCATAAGGGAGTTGGGGAAGGGCCAGGGCTGGCTGGCGATGTAGCGGATATCCCTGACTTCCAGGCCCACTTCTTCGCGGATCTCCCGGGCCACGGTGGCCTCCAGGTTTTCCCCGGCCTCGTTAAAGCCCGCGATAAGGCTGTAGACCCCGTCGGCGAATGTGCGGTTGTGGGCCAGCAGGGCTTCGCCCGCATCGTTGACAATAATGGTGATCACCGCCGGACTTATGCGGGGGTATTCCCGCCTGCCGCAGCGGGGGCAAAGCCGGGCAAGCTCGTCGGGGGCGTCGGCGTTTTCCGCCCCGCAACTGCCGCAGTAGGCCGATTCCCGCCGCCACTGGGCCACGTGGTAGGCCCGGAACAGCCGTCCCACGGGGCCGGCGCCTGCGGTTTCCCCGGTGCCGATCAGGGAGATCCCCTGCCGCACGGGGAGGGCCCGCCAGTGCGGGGGCAGGGCGCGGCCGTCCCCCAGCGAAGCGCCCCGTATTAGGGCGGGGGAGTCCAGCGCGGGGATCTCGAAGCTGTCAATGCCGGAACGGGCCCCGCCGGGCAATTCCGGGGCCCTGCCGCAGATCTCGTCAAAAAGCTCCGCCGGAAGCCCCAGCGCCAGATCGGCGTCGGGAATATCGTCCCGCAGCAGGATCGAATCTTTCTGGAACACGTAACTGGCCGCGCAGTACCTGCTGGTATCGGAATCCACAACGCCCCCTGCGCGTTATGGTATCCCTGCGGGGTGTAAGATTCAATCTTCATTGCCCCGTGTACGGCGGGGGGTGTATAGTTATCTGCGGAGGTGTATATGAGTATCGCCAGTTATTTGGAAGCCCTGCCCCTAAGCGAAATCGCCGCGTATACCAAAGGCCCCCCCAAGGATAGTATCCCCTTTACCGGGTACCCCCGGCAGCACCCGTCTGAAAAAGGCAAGCTTATCCTTATCTACGATCCCCTGGGCGCCAGCCCTTCGATTCTGGAATTCAAGATAGAGGACGTGGCCCACATTGACGAGCTGCATTCCGCGGTAAACCAGGCGGGCGAAGGGGTGCCCCTGGTTAAGCTGTGGATCCGCCGGGGGGCGCACGGGCTTATCATGGAGCCCTTCCAGGTAAGCGACCCCCCGCAGTTTGCCGAAAAGCGGGAGGAGCTGCGGGAACGTTTTAGCAAGATCCGCTTCCATGCGCCCGGCGGGGCCGGGGTCTAGCCCTGGATTGCCCGGAAGACGGGAAGGCCCTCCGCTGTACCCTCTGCCATCACCGCTGCCGTATCCCGCCGGGGGGCCGGGGCCGCTGCGGCGTCAGGCTGAACGGGGCGGGGGCTTCCGGCGCTTACGCGGTTTCTTCTGACGGGGACGCGGTTTTTTCCGGGGGCTTTTCCCTGCCCTACTACGGGTATGTTACCGCCGCCGCCGTCGATCCTATCGAAAAAAAGCCGCTGTACCACTTCCGCCCCGGTTCCCGCGTCCTTTCCCTGGGCTTTGCGGGCTGCAACCTGCGCTGCCCCTTCTGCCAAAACTGGCATATCTCCCAGCTTGGGGACGGCCCTGCGGCGCCGGGCCGCCGGATGAGCCCTGCGGAGGTCCTGGCCGCCCTTCCGCCGGATCCCGCCACGCGGCAGATCGCCTACACCTATTCGGAGCCGCTTATCCACATTGAGTACCTAAAGGACTGCATGGAACTGGCCCGCGAACAGGGCGCCGCCAATATCCTGGTAAGCAACGGCTGCGCTAACCTTGAACGGGCCGGGGACATCCTGCCCCTCGTTGACGCCGCCAATATCGACCTAAAGTGCTTTTCCGAAACGACCTACCGGAGAATCCTGGGGGGGAATCTGGAAACGGTGCTGGATTTTATCCGCGCCGCCCGCCGCTGCGGGGTCTGCCTGGAGCTTACCACCCTGCTGGTCCCCGGCCTTAACGACAGCGACGCGGAACTGGATTGCTGCGCGGAGTTCATCGCCTCCCTCCAGCCCCCCGTCCCCTGGCACCTTTCCGCGTACCACCCCGCGTACCGCTGGGACGCGCCCCCCACAGACAGCGCCGCGTTGCTGCGGGCGGCGGAACGGGCCCGCAGGGTCCTGCCCTGGGTGTACGCCGGGAACATCGCCAGGGAGGAGAACGACACCCCCTGCCCCCGCTGCGGCGCGGTTCTGGTCCGCCGCCGGGGCTACCGCGTGGACACCCGCCTGCTGGCGCGCCCCTCCGGGGCCCCCGCGCCCCCCCGGCCCTGCCGCTGCGCCTCCTGCGGCGCGGACACGCCCGTATACTGGTAGGGCGCTTGCAGGGTATTGCACAAATTTTCCAAAAATACTACACTTTTTGCTATGTTTCAGATCTTAGTAGCTGACAAGACAGCTCACAGCTCACAGCTCACAGCTCACAGCTCACAGCTCACAGCTCACAGCTCACAGCTCACAGCTCA
>JAISMQ010000034.1 GCA_031276685.1 Treponema sp.
TAAACGGGGAGCATCCCATTGTCGCGGGCCTTAAAACCACCGAAGACGAGGGGCGGATCGCCGATGTGGCGGGGGTGCTGCTGGACCAAGCCCTGCTGGTGGAGGGAATCAAGATCAAGGACCCTGCGGATTTCGTGAAGCGCCTTAACCGGCTCCTGGCCGGCTAAGTTTCGGCGATACGGCGGCGCGGGACGCCCTTAGGGGGCGGGCGCGTCCTGGGCAGCCGGTTCCTGGTAAAACCCGTCTTTCCAGTTAAAGCGGCTGATATCCGGCAGCGGGGCGGCGTTCCGCGCCGACTGCATAAGGTCCCGGTAGTGGTTTTTCTTAACGGAGGGGCCGGATTTCCCGCCGGGGCCGCCGGACAGATCCAGAATAAAGCGGCCAAACCCGGCCTCCTGCAGAAAGGGAATCTTATCCACAATGGAAAAAGGCTGTTCGGGGTAGACAATGGTCCCCCCCTCCCCGGCGGCAAGGCGGAATTCCTCGTCCCGGCCGCCGAAAAAACGGGTAAAATCGTAAACACGCCCTAAATTTTCCCGGATACGGAACAGGGCCGGCCAGGCAAAGACCGTAATAAACATACGGGACCTGTACTGGGCGTCAATGGTTTTTTCAAGGTTCTGCCTATTGTTCTCCAGGGGGCAGACAAAATAATCGGCCCCCAGTGACGACACGAACGACACGGCCCAGCGGTTGAATATGTAAAGCCAGGGTCCCGCGATAAGCCCCAGGGTCCTTGCCGGCTTGCCGCCGGAAGCGCCCGCGCCCGGCGCGGAGCCGCCCGCAGCGCTGCCACCTGCGGCGCTGCCACCCATGGCGCCTGCGGCGCCGCGGAAATACGAAAAATGGCCGGGGTTGTTTACCACAAACTGGCGGTAGCCCTCGCGCAGCAGCGCCTCTACCAGTTCCCCTAGTTCCGCGTCATCCCCCTGGGGAAAGTAAGGGTCCAGGGTAAGAATTATCTCCCCCTTGTTAAACGGCAGGGGCTCCTTGCCCAGAAGCTTCGCGGCGTTGCGCCGGTTCAGGGCCAGCATTACCCGTATGGGCCTGGACGACTGCAGGACAAAGAGATCCTCCACGCGGGAGACCGCGACGTATAAACCCTGGGGAAACGCGAGCCCCTCCCCGCCGGCGGCGATCTTGGCGCGGGGTACGACAATTTCCCGGTCCGGCGCCTTGTCCCGGCCGGGCGTCCTGCGGTAAGAGCCCGGCAGGATCACCCGGCTGTAACGCTTGGACATAAGCTTTGTCTGGATAAGGTACACCGTGTCCCCCGGTTCAAAACCTTCGGGAATCGATATCCAGACGCCCGGGGAGGCCGAATCGCCGTCATCAACCGCAGTTACCTTGCAGGAGCGCCGGTCCCGGTCGTCCGCCGCGTGAAGCCGCACCGAATCGCCGGGCACGGGAAGGACCGGGCCACGGGGGACAAGCCCCTGCCGCCCCGCCCCGGACCCCCTTAGCTTCAAAATAACGCCCAGGGGGATGCCCGTCCCGCCGTCCTGGGACGGGTTCAGCCAGTCGGGGCCCGCGTTTTCCTCCTGGGCGCGTTTCCCCCGTTCCGCGCCGGAATCGCCGCAGGCAAAGTAAAATTCGGTCTTGGGGCGGGCAAAGTCGTTACGCAGAATCGCCTCGGCGCCGTTTATCGCGGCACGCAGCTTGTCTTCCCCCGCGCCTTCCTCCAGGGCGTCCAGAACCAGCCGGTAGGCGGACACCACGGTACCAACGTATCCGGCGCTTTTCATACGGCCTTCGATCTTGAGCGCGTTGATCCCCGCCTCCGCCAGATCGGGAACACGGCCGACAAGCTGCAAATCGCCGGGGCTGAAGTAGTAGCCCCCCTTGTCGTCGTGGTGGTAATACCGGCGGCAGGCCTGGGTACAGATCCCCCGGTTGGCGGACTTGCCCCCCAGGAAGCTGGAAAAAAGGCAGAGCCCGGAGGCGCTTACGCAGAGGGCCCCGTGGACAAAAACCTCCAGTTCCATGTTGGTCCCGGCCCGGCAATCCCGCAGTTCCCCAAATGACAGCTCCCTGGCAAGGACCACCCGCGAAAAGCCGTTTTTTGAAAGGGCATTGGCCCCCCGCGCCCCGGCGATATTCATCTGGGTAGAGGCGTGAAGCTTAAGCGAGGGAAAATGGTCCCGCGCCATGGCGGCTACCCCGAAATCCTGCACGATAAGCCCGTCCGGGCCCAGAGCCGCCAGGTACTTGACAAGCTGGTACATCCGGTCCGCTTCCCGCTGCTCAAAAACCGTATTCACCGTAACGTAGACCTTGCGGCCCATCGAGTGGAGGGAACGCAAAGCGCCCTCGAACTGGGAATAGGCGAAATTGGCGCTCCGCATCCGGGCGTTAAAACTTTTAAGCCCCAAATACACCGCGTCCGCCCCTTCGGCAACCGCAGCGTCCAGGGCTTCGGGGCTCCCCGCGGGGGCCAGCAATTCAACCGTTTTCACATATTCCCCTTGTCATTTTCCCCGCTGCCCCAAAGCGGCTATCTTAAAACCAGCGTTTCCATAGGGCCGATTTTTCATTATACTAAAAGCAGCTTCAAAGTGCGATGACCGTAAAAACCGCCCTGCGAAGCCGGGTCTAAAACCCGTAACTGCCATGTCATAGCAAATTCTATTTCATGGCATCCAGGCCCGATAGGAGTTTTTTTTTGCGTTTCGTGTTAATTTCAATTTGGCTATACAGGGAGGAAGGGGGAATTTATGGGCGATAGTACGTTTGTCATAACCGGGGAAAATTTCGAGGACGAGGTCCTTAAATCGCCGGTACCGGTCCTGGTGGATTTTTGGGCGCCGTGGTGCGGCCCCTGCAAGATGATCGGGCCGATCATAGATCAGATCGGCGCGGAGTACAGCGGGCGGCTCAAGGTCGGCAAGGTAAACGTGGACGAGCAGGGGGATCTGGCCAGCCGGCACAGCGTGGTTTCCATCCCCACCCTGGTTGTCTACAAAAACGGCAGCCCCGTTCAGCGCCAGGTCGGCGCCGGTAACAAATCGCAGATCGAGGCCCTGTTCAAAGAATTTCTTTAACGATACTTCGTCAACGATATTTCGTTAACGAAATATCGTTAGCGGCCCGTCATCAGCGGCCTGTCATTCTGCAAAACGGGTAGGATCATTTTCCGCGCCGGGGCTTGCCTTGCTGGTGTTCACGATATACCAGTCGGCCTTGGTGTTGGTGTCCGGCAGGTCCTTGTCCCTGCAGATACTGCGGGTCATGGCGGTTTTAATACCCGCCGTAATAACGGAATCGGCGGGGCCGGCGATTTTCCCCTCCCCCTGGATCCAGGCGCCCTGTTGGTAGAGCAGATCCGCAGCGTGGACAAAGTGTTCCTTGCTCCACCAGGGATCGTCGTGTTCGCTCATCATCACCGCGTCAACCACACGATCGTCCTGATCCATCAGGTACACGGCGTCGGTCTTGTGCAGCAGCTTCTCCGAACCCGGCACCCAAAAATCCCTGGCGGCAGCGTTCGCGTCGGTGCCGCCGGATAAATCCAGGCTGGCCCCGGTTTCGTTTATCATCACGTCCTCGCCGTTTTCAATGCTCCGCAGGTGGACCAGGATGTACTCGCCGGCGTCTACCTCCGCCGGGGGGAACTCAAAGACCAGCGGGTTATCGGTGTAACCCGCAATATAGAGCCGCAGCGCCCCCAGGTTGCCCGCCTCCAGCGTCCTCAGCTCCACAAATTCCGTCTTTGGTTTTGAATATTCGGTACGTATTTCGTTGATAAGGATCCGCGGCAGCCTATCGTTCCGCGACCGGAAGGGGACCAGCACGTTAAGGGTATTCCCCTCGCTGTCGCTTACCAGGATATCCGCCGTATAAGATTCCCCGGCGGGGACATCTGCGGACAGGATCACCTGGACCGGGGCGCCGCTGGTAATTTCCTGGACCGGCAGGGGGGGATCGGAACTAAAAGACAGAACCTCCACGGGCTGGGAAAAGTCAAACTGGATTGTCCGGAGTTCCGCCGCCTTGCAGCCAAGGTAGGCCGGGGCCTGCGCATGTTTGCCCAGTATCTGGGCCGCCTCCTCCATCGAACAGGAACCCCAGGACCAGAAAATCAGAAAGCCAAAAAAAAGAAACCCCGCCCGGGATACCCACGCAGGTAACGGTAATTTCATAACGCCTCCGTATGCGGGCGGACGAAGCCCGGCGACAGGCTCCGTGCGCCGCCTTACCCATATATAGGGGCGGCCGCGCATGGCGCTTCGATTTTTCCGGCAAAACCTGTTTTTTAGCGCCTGTGGCGAATATCGTACTGTACAGGCTAAAGCGTTTTCCGATACCCTGTGGCGGTGAACGAAGAAGGCGCCCGGCGGCTGGAACTCCTAAGCCCCCTTGTGTACCACGGCAGGGCGGATCTGGCTCCCTTTTCCTGCGAAACGCGGGGGGAGGGGGAACAGCTCTTCTGCTTCGCGATTGACGAAGCCCAAAGCCGGCGTATCGATCCGGACGCCGGCGCGTTCCTGGGCCCGCTGCGCGCGGCAGGGTACCTGGGGGCCGCGCCAGTGTCCTCCGGGGGGGCCGTGGAGCTTCCCTGGGAAGTGGAACTTCCCAAGGGATCTTACCTTTTTGCCCAGAAGCGCGAAGCCTTGGGGAAGGACGCCGTCATCGGCCTGGCAATAGAAGTGCAAAAAGACGGGTTATGGGAACGGCTGCGGCTGGGGGCCTGTTTTTACCTGAGGTACCTGTACGAAGAAGGCTCCGCCGTTACCCAGGTGTTCCGGCCCTGCCAGGATCCCGGGCCGCACCCCCGCTGAACCGCGCCAGCCATGAACTTCGGTATTACCGAACGGCTATACCGGGGGGCGCCTTAAGGGTGCAGAGTTTCGATCATATAGCGGACATCGTAACCGTTAGCCGCCTGTTTTCTGGTCTCAATGACAAAGATAAGCGAATTGTCCAGCGGCGAGGCGATAACTCTCTTGATCTTATAGGTGGCGATCAGGGGCCGCCGCACTCCGGGGTTGCCGACGGTAAAACTTTTCCTGTCCCCCGCAGGGCCGTTCCGTTCCAGGTCAATGTAAAACGAGGACTTCAAACCGGCCCCGGTTCCTTCGGCGCTGGGGACAAGGCGGGCCTGGTAAGAAAAACCGCGTTCAAAATCCCGGAAATCGATACGCTCGCCCTGGGGGTTCCCCCCCTCCGCGTCCAGGGCAACGTACAGGGGCTGCCCCTGGTGAAGAAAATCTACCCCGTGGCGGTCCGCCAGGACGGAATTCTGGGCGATAATGCGGTAAAAGGCCCCTATGCCGTCATTTCCCGCGTTAAGGGAATTCACGGAACTGTACGAAAGCTTCCCGCCGGAAACAAAATCGTTTTTGGCAATATCCACCGCGTAGAGTTCCGCCCAGGGTTTTAAGGTACCCAGCACTACCCCGTACTGGGCAAACATATACACCGCGCCATCCCGGGAAAAGCCAAGGTCCACAAAAGAGGCGGTATCCCCTGCCCAAAGGACGGCCCCGCAGCGTACTACAACAGCGGCCAAAAAGAAGATCTTTTTCAACATAACGGGCATCTCCTCTATACTAATATCGGAAAATGCCAATTAGCCTTGAGAAAATACCGCCCGGGGATTATGCTGGCCGTAATGACCCTGTACGGCAGAAACGTTCTTTTCCGCATCGAAATAGCCATCTCGGCGCTGTTTATCATCGTAGCGGGGATATTGGCCTTTACGGCGCTGCCCGTCTGCCCCGCCGTCACGGAAGAATCGGTCAGACGGTCCCCCGGCATCATCCAGAGCCTTATCGCCCGTTTCCTGGACCCCAGCCCCTACGTTCCGTTTGCCTCCCTGGCGGGCGGGGGGCTTTACTCCCTCGTCACCCTGGTGCTGATCTACTACTCGTTTGAAAAAACCCGGGCCCCGGAGATCCTCTTTATCACCATGTTCGTCCTGTCCTTCTCGTTCGAAACCATGCGGCTCCTGACGCCCCTGCAAAAAACCTGGGCGATCCCCTCGGTTTACCTGCTCATAGCCTCCCGGACGCTGCTCTTTGGCCGTTTTTTCGGCATCTTCGCCCTGTTTGCCGCCGGCGTCTACGCCGCCGGCCTGGAAGTCCAGAAACAGGTAAACGTTATCCTTGTCGTTGTTTTTATCGCCCTCATCGTCTCCCTAGGCGTCCCCATCGACATTCTTACCTGGGATTCCAGCTTCAGCATGATAAACGGCTACCTTTCCCTGTTTCGCATGACCGAAACCGTGGTGTTTATCATTACGGCGATGAGTTTTTTTATTTCCGCCTGGTCGCGGGGAACGCCGGAGTACGTCGCCATCGGCGCCGGATCCTTCCTGGCCTATGCCGGGCGGAACATCCTTCTGTCAGGGGATACCTGGATCAGCCCCCTGCCGGGAGTGCTGCTGCTCGCCGCCGGGACATGGCTTATCTGTACCAAACTGCACAAAGTGTATCTGTGGTTATAGGGCGATACTGGCCACCAGGCCCACCACGAGGGGCAGAACCAGGTTGTCGTAATCTTTCAGGGGCAGGGCCTCCGTAACCGTGGCGGTAACGGCGGCGACAAGGGCAACGCGGTAATCGCGGGAAACCCCGTAGGCGGAAGCAAGGACGGCGGCAAAACAGGCCAGGGAACCTTCCAGGCTCTTGCCCCTAAGGAAAGCCGGCCGGACACGGCCCAGAAGCCTCCCGACAAGGCTGGCAAAGCCGTCGCCAAAGGCCAGCGCGTAAATGGCGATAGAAGCCGCAGGGGAGGGGTACATAACCAGGGCCAGCAGCGCCCCCAGGCCCAGCGTCACCGGCCCCAGCACAAAGCGCCCCCGGTCCCGGGGCCGGGAAGCCATATCGGTCAGGCCGGACACCAGGGGTACCCTGATCCCCGCCACCCGGAGGCTTTCCATCTGCACGTAACCCAGAATACCGACTGCCAGAAGGGCCACCGTGGCGGGAAAGTTAAACGCAGCCAGCGCGGGACTTAAACCGATAAGGAAATGCAGCGATTTCCTCAAAATTTCAGACCTGAATTCCCCGGCGTTTAATCCGGCAAAGGGTATCGAAAAAGCCGCTGTTCTAAAAACCAGGTCACTCATACCCTTATCTATGCAAAAACCGTGCCAAGTCGGCAAACCCGGTCCCGCAACGGGGAAAACGCGCTAACTCCTTATGCTACAAGGAATTAGCACACGGTCATTTCCCCATCTTTCCAAGCCCCCCAAAAAAGTGCAAATTTTCATACATCCTCAAATTCTAAAATTACTATTGCCCAAGGCGGTACCAGGACCGGCGCATACGCGCTTGCCCTGACACAGTCGCAATTGACCATCGCGGGGCCCTGTGCTAGTATCACCCTACGGACGATTAACTCAGCGGGAGAGTGCTACCTTCACACGGTAGAAGTCACTGGTTCAAATCCAGTATCGTCCATCATAATCAAAAAACAGTGATTAGCTTTCCCAAAACTAACCGATTTTTAAAGCCGGTTCTTGTTGCTGGATTTGAAACGGAGCCCCGTGCCCCGGAAAGGCGCAAGCCTTTCGGGGCTGAGGCGCAGG
>JAISMQ010000056.1 GCA_031276685.1 Treponema sp.
GCGGAGGGGATGGACCCCTCGGTTATCACCGCCTTCCTCTACGAGCTGTCCAAGAATTTCAGCCGTTTCTACCACGAGTGCCCGGTTCTGAACGCCGGGAATCCGGCGCTGGCGGCCTCCCGCCTGGCCCTGAGCCGGGCCGCGCTGCTGGTGCTTCGCGACGCGCTGGACCTGGTCAACATCCCCTTTTTGGAAGCGATGTAGCCGCTTTTGGGGGCGATGCGGCCGCTTTTGGAAGCAATGCGGCCGCCGCGAGCGCGAGAAAGCCGGAAAAAGCGGCGGCGGCCCCGATAAGGGCGCAGTACTCGTAGCCAAGCCCGGCGTTTAGGGGGAGGCCCCCGGCGTAGGCCCCCAGCGCGTTCCCCAGGTTAAAGGCCACTTGGGCGCAGGCGGCGCCGAGCATCTCCCCTCCCGGCGAATTTTCAATCAGCAGCAGTTGCTCGGGGGCGGAAAGGGCGAACAGGCAGACCGACAGCAGCGTCATCAGGGCCAGGGAGAGGGCCGGTTGCGAGGCGAAGAAAAAAACCAGCGCCAGGGCGGCGGAGGCCAGGGCCTGGGCTGCCGCCGCCACTTTGCCCGCCGAAAAGCGGTCCGACAGCCTGCCCGCGGCGGCGTTGCCGGCCACCATGCCCAGGCCCGCGAGGATCATGATCCAGGCCATCGAGGCGGCCTTGAAGCCGGAAACCTGCGTCATAAGGGGGGTGATGTAGCTGTACCAGCAGAAGATGCCGCCGTTGCCCAGCGCCGTGGCCGCGATCAGCAGCCAGGGGGCGGGTTTTTTGAGGAAGCGGAACTGGCCCTTAAAGCCCGTGTCGGGCAGGGGCGCGAGGTAGGGGATCCAGCGGGCCAGGGAAACCAGCAGGACCAGGGCCCACAGGCACACGATGCCGTAACTGGCGCGCCAGGACAGCGCGTGGCTGGCAAAGGTTCCCAGGGGCACGCCGATAAGGTTCGCCACGGTCATGCCGGAAACCATCATCGCCACCGCCGACGCCTCTTTCCCCGGTTCGGCAAGGCGGCCCGCGGCCAGCGCGCCCACCCCGAAATAGGCGCCGTGGGGCAGCCCCGCGACAAACCGCGCGAGAACAAGAACGTAGTAGGCCGGGGCGAGGGCGGAAAGCAGGTTCCCCGCGAAAAACAGGGCCCCCAGGGCAAGGAGGATCCGCTTGAGGGGCTGTTTCCGCGCCGCCAGCACCGTAAGGGGCGCGCCGAAGCAGACCCCCAGGGCGTAGGCGGAGATAAGGCGCCCCGCCTGCGGGATGCCGATCCCCAGGGAAGAGGCGATGTCGCCCAGGATCCCCATCATCACGTATTCGGACATACCCAGGCCCAGGGTTCCGAAGGCCAGCGCGACCAGGCCCTTGTTCGGCGTTTTTCCACGATACGGCATTGTGTGCGTTCCTGTTATCTGCGTTTCTGTGATCCGCGTTTTTTTACCCGCGTTTCTGTTACCCGCGGGCTTGCGAAGTGACCCTAGACGGAATCGAACCATCATAGCCGGCTTAGAAGGCCGATGCTCTATCCATTGAGCTATAGGGCCGGATTTTCAAGGCGTTTTATCATAGCGCGGAGCGCGGCAAACCGCCAGAGCCCGGAAGCCCCGGCGCTTAAGATCCCCCAGCCGGGTAAAGCCGGGGGGCTTCCGGCGGTCGAAGCGGTCCGCCTGGGCGGCGGGAAGCGCGACGAGGGCGGCGCCGCCGGGGAGCAGCAGGGTTTCCAGGGCCGCCCAGATGCCGCCGTAGGGATCCGTCCGGGGCACTACCTGGGGGAAGGCCGCGACAAACCCGGCGCCCCGCGCCGGGGGATCCGCCGTCCGGGGGCCGATGAGGCCGGCCAGCGCGGCGCTGTCCAGCCCCAGGTCTACGCCGGGCGCGGCAAGGACGGCGGGCTTGGCGCCGAGGGGGGATTCGGCGATGTTGTCCCGCGCCGCTTCCAGGGCGAGGATGTTCCTGCCGTGGAGCAGCAGGAGCGCCGGGGCCGCCGCCCCGTTCCGTTCCAAAAAATGGAGGAACCAGAGGGGGAAGTGGCCCTGGCCCCCTTCGTGGACAAGGGCGGGCGCCGCCGCCGGGTCGGATCTTCCGAACAGGCGGCCGCCCAGGCGGGCCAGCAGGGCGGCGGCGGTTTCCACGGCCCCGCCGGGCCGGTCGAACTCGGCGGCCCCGTGGACCGAGCTGATCCGGTAGGCGATGCCCTCCATTTCGTAAGCGGCCCGGTTCCGCAGGTAGCAGGGCCGCAACGGGGGGGCGGGTTCTTCCGGGCCGGCGGTTTCCAGCGGGGGGCCGGACGGAACGTCGGGGGCTTCGTAGACAAAAACCTGGTGTTCGGCCCCCCGCAGGATGGGGGCGGGGTCCCCGGCGGGGCCGCCAAGGCGGCTCTGGAAAAAACCGGCCAGGCTGTTCACCACGACGACAAGGGCCCGGCCCCCCGGCGCGAGGGATCCCCGCAAGCGGCTTATAAAGTCCTCCAGCACCGGGGCCCCCGCCTTGGCGGGGACGTTGGAAAGGATAAGGTCCCAGGGCCCCGCGCCCGCCAGGAGGGGTTCCGTATGGGCCTCGTAGACGGCGGCCCCCAGCCCGTTGCGGAGGGCGTTCCCCTGGCTGAAGATCCGGGCCAGTTCGTCCCGGTCCTGGGCCCTGACGCGAAGGCCGCCAGGCCCGCCTTCCGCCCTGCCGGCGGCCTCCAGCAGGGCGCGGGCGGCGCAGATGCCGATGATCCCGGCGCCGCAGCCCGAATCCAGAATCCGGCGGGGCAGGGGCAGGCCCCGGTCGAGAAGGCCGGAAAAAGCCTTGAGGAGGAGCCGGGTCCCCCGGTCTATGTCCGCGGAACTGAACAGGCCCTGGGACAGGGTAAAGCGGAATTCAAGGCCCCGGAACTGGAAAACGGCTTCTTTGCCGCCGTAGGCTTCCAGATAGGCGCTGTAGGCCTTTTCCGGGGGTTCCGGGGGCGTCGCGGGGGCCGCGGCGGGTCCGGCCTCCGCCCCCGCGGAGGGGGGGGGCCGAAAACCGGAGGTTTGAGGCCGGGGGGGAGGCTGGGCAACGAAGTTGCCTTCCCCCCCGTTATGGGCTTTACTCGTTGACCCGTTCCACGTATTCGTTGGTTTCGGTGTTGATAAGGATCTTTTCGCCCTGCTTGATAAAGAGGGGCACCCGGACGGTAAGGCCCGTTTCGGTGGTGACGGGCTTGGTCGCGCCGGAGGCGGTGTCCCCTTTGATGTAGTTTTCGCTTTCCGCCACGGTGAAGACGACTTTGTAGGGGATCTTGATATCGATGACGCGGCCTTCCCAGATGGTAAGCTCGTAGGACTGGCCGTCCTGGAGGTAGAGTTTTTTGTCGGGCATCCCGGCGACGGGGACTTCGTACTGTTCGTAGTTTTCGCTGTCCATGAAGTGGTAGTTGTCCTGGTCGGCGTACTGGTACTGGCAGGAATGGACATCGACCTGGGCATCCTCGATTTCCTGCTGGGTGGGGATGGTGAGGGCGAGGACCGAGCCGTCCTTGATGCTTTTCATTTTGACGCGGGCAATGGCGGTACCCTTGCCGGGGTTGTGGAACTCCCGCTCCACTACCAGGTAGGGCTGCCCTTTTTGGAGCAAACAGCTCCCCTTAACAATATCGCCGCCTCGAATCATACATTCCTCGCTTCGTATGGGGTTGTGGTGGCGGCTTCCCCGGTCTTGGCTTGGGGAGGCCGCTTGAGCCGGTTTCAAAACGCGAGGTTTTGACGCCGCTTCACGTTACCGCTAACTATAGCGGTTTTTCATAGTCCGGTCGAGGGGGTGGGGGGCCGGCGCATGCTGGTTATAATGGCCGGCGGTTTGTCAGACCCGCAGGGCCGCCAGCAGGCGCTGTTCCACGGCGGCCTGGGCGGGGGAGCCGTAGGACCTGTCCGCCGCTTCCAGGTCCAGAACCTCGTCAAAGACCGGGGCCGTGCCGGTCGTCCTGGGCGGGGTGCCGGGCGTTCCTGGGGGCGTGCCGGGCGGGCTGCGGCCTTCCCCGCCCAGGACGATGATCCGCCGCCCCAGGTACACCGCCTCCCGCGGGTCGTGGGTTACGGCGACGACCAGGCGGCCCTGTTCCCGGTCCAGCATGGCCATTACAAGGTCCATCATGGCGAT
>JAISMQ010000079.1 GCA_031276685.1 Treponema sp.
CCCTTCCTCTCCATCGGGACGGACATTCTGGAAGCCGCCGTAGGGGCCGCCTTCGCCGGGAAGGGAGCGGAACTGGCCGAAGCCAACAAACGGGCCTTCCGCCTGGGCCGGGGGGCCGCAGAGTGAAAGCGAAGTGAAGAACGCAAAAAACGGCACAACGATGCCCATGACAAACAGAGGCATGCCCGCCCTGGCCTTAATCGTCTTTGCCGCTGTTTCCTGCGATGGGACCTATAATCCCAACGACTATAAGCGGGTTGATTACGGTATGCGCGGTGCCTGGGAATGTATGGAGGAGGCTTTCTGGCCCGAGGGTCAGAAGTGGAAGAAAGAAAAGGGAACCCTCGTGCTGGATTATGATACTATCACCATCAACGGCCCCGTGGCGCATTTGAAAGGCTTTACCCGCAGCATTGCCCTGGAAGCCTACACGGAGGACGCCGAAGACGGTGAGACCGGCCTGCTCTACATCAAGGACAAAGGCACAGTGCAAAGCCCCGTCAGTTACCGGCGCTGGCAATCGGCTGATAAGCCCAAAATTGAAATGCTCACCTTTATAGGTGATGCCGATGAAACCTTCAAGAAAATTGCAGAGTAGGTCTGGGGGGCAACGCCTTAGCGCCGCCGGAACAGGTCCCGGAAGAACAGCCGCACCGAATCCCAAAGCCGTCTGAAAAAGCCCCCTTCCCCGTAGTCCTGCGCCGCCAGAAGGGGGATGCGGCGCAGTTCCCCCAGATCGTCGGAGAGGATAAGGATCCCCACCTGATCGCCGGCGGCCAGGGGGGCGATAAGGGGGTCGGTAATTTCGGCGCCAAGGTACAGTTGCTGCCCCCGGTCTTTGGGGCCGGTAAAGTCGGGCGTTTCGGCGACAAGCGGCAGAATTTCCTTTTGCTTGCCCTTCCAAAGCCGTATCGGTTCGGGGTCGGGGATGATGGGGCGTATGGTCCGGTACTCATCAAAGGCCCAGGCCAGGAGTTTCCGGCCGTCATCGTCCCGCATCTTGTCGCCCCCCCAGACTGCGGGGGCCCCCAGCAGGACCAGGATAAAGCGGGTGCCCTCCTGTTCGGCGGTAAGGGCGATGTTGTAGCCCGCCTCGTCGATGTACCCGGTTTTTAGGCCGTCCACCCCGGGGAAGTCCTTTAACAACGTGTTGTGGTTGTACTGGACAATGGTCCCCGGCTTTTCCCGGTACCGTTCCGCCACGTTTTCCGGTTTGGGGTAGGCGAATTCCCGGACCGAATGGAATTCCTGGAGCGCCAGCGGGTACAGGGACACGTAGTATTGGCAAAACCGGGCGAATTCCCGGGCGGTGGTCAGATTTTTTTCCGAGATGCCGGAAGGTTCGGCAAAACGGGTAATCTGAAGCCCCAGCCGCCGGGCCTCCTCGTTCATCATGTCCGCAAAAACCGCCACCGATGGGGCAAGGCGCAGGGCCACCGCCACGGCGGCGTCGTTTCCCGACGGTATGGCCAGGCCCAGGAGGAGTTCCCGCAGGCTCACCTGCTGCCCTGCGGCCAGAAACATCAGGCTGGAACGGGGGGGCTGGTTGATGGCCCAGCTTTCCTTGGGGGGCTGCGTCTTTTCGTCCAGGGAGATTTCGCCGCTGGCGGCGGCCCGCAGGGCGATGTGGATGGTCATCAGCTTGGTAAGGGAGGCGGGGGGGATAGCCTCGTCGGCGTTTTTTTCGTACAGGACGGTCCCGGTTTCCGCGTCCAGGAGCAGGGCCGCCCGGCTTGCGATGGCTGGGGCGGGGGAAGCGGGCTTTAGAAGCCTGGGCCTAACCTGGGCGGAGGCGCCTCCGCCCCCCAGGACAAGGAGGAGGCAGAAAAGCTGTACGGTTTTTCCTGCCGGCCCCATCTAAAATTCCGCCTGGCCCGCCGAGCGGGGGTAGGGGATCACGTCCCGGATATTGGCCATGCCGGTAACGTACTGGATAAGCCGCTCAAAACCCAGGCCAAAGCCCGAATGGGGCACGGTGCCGTAGCGGCGCAGGTCCAGGTACCACTGGTAGTCCGCAGCCTTCATGCCCAGTTCCGCCATACGCGCCTGCAGTTTTTCAAAGTCCTCCTCCCGCTGGGAGCCGCCGATAATCTCCCCCAGCCGGGGGACCAGCACGTCCATGGCCCGCACGGTTTTGCCGTCATCGTTGAGCTTCATGTAGAAGGCTTTGATCTCTTTTGGGTAGCCGGTAACGATGACCGGGCCGCGGCACACGGTTTCCGTCAGGTACCTCTCGTGCTCGCTTTGCAGGTCGCAGCCCCAGTAGGGCTTAAACTCAAAGGCCCCGGCGTGTTTCTCCAGTTCCGCCACCGCGTCGGTATAGCTGATATGGGCGAAGCGCGAACGCGCAAGGGCCTCCAGGTTTTCGCGGAGCCCCTGTTCGTAACGGGCGTCGAAAAAGGCAAGTTCCTCCCCGCAGTCTTCCAGCGCGATGGTAAAGAGAAACTTAAGGAATTCCTCCGCCAGGGCCATGTTATCGCCCAGCTCCGCGAAGGCGGTTTCCGGTTCAACCATCCAGAATTCCGCCAGGTGCCGGGTGGTGTTGGAGTGTTCCGCCCGGAAGGTGGGCCCGAAGGTGTAGACCCGGGAAAGGGCGCATGCGTAGCTTTCCGCCTCCAGTTGGCCGGAGACCGTCAGCCCCGTTTTTTTGCCGAAGAAGTCCTGGCTGTAGTCCACGGGCGGATCCGGGCTGTCCTGGCCGCTGTCCCCACCGCGTTCCCCCCGGCCCCGCCGGGCCAGCGCTTCCAGGTCCAGCGTCGTTACCTGGAACATGGCCCCTGCCCCCTCGGCATCGTTGGCGGTGATAATGGGGCTGTGGATGTACTGGTACCCGTTCCGCTGGAAAAATTCGTGAACGGCAAAGGCCAGGCGGCTGCGGAGACGGGCCACCGCGGCGAAGGTGTTGGTCCGGGGCCGCAGGTGCGCGATCTCCCGCAGGAATTCCAGGGAGTGCCGTTTTTTTTGCAGGGGGTAGGCGGGTATGCCGGGCCGCGCTTCGGCGGGGGCCGGCCCGATAAGCCTGATGGACCGGGCCGCCAGTTCCACTTCCTGCCCTGCGGCGGGGGAGGGGACCAGGATGCCGACGATCTCCACCGCCGCGCCGGTTCCCGCCAGGTTCAGAATCCGGGCCGTCTGATCCGGCGTTCCGCCCGCCGCGTTATCGGGCGCCGCCCCGGCGTCTTTGCCCTGCGGCCCCAGGTCAAAGGCGCACTGGATCCCCCGGAAGCAGGAACCGTCGTTCAGTTCGACAAAGACCAGGTTTTTAAGATCCCGCTTGGTCCTGATCCAGCCCCGGATCTTTAGCTCCCGCGAATCCGGGGGAAGGGACAGCACATCTTTGATAAGGGGGAACAGCATGGGCTGATTATACCCCGCTCTCCGGGACGCTTCAATTCTACG
>JAISMQ010000097.1 GCA_031276685.1 Treponema sp.
GCGATACAGGAGATGCAGAAGAAGATCGACTGGATACAGGGGGACCCTGCGTTATTACGGTCCTACTTGAAGTATGAGAAGGCGGCCTCCGATGAGATAACCCGGATATACGGGGCAAAACGGGAAGAGAAGCTTGCGATTGCCCAAAAAATGAAAAACCGGGGTTTGCCTGCCGGCCAGATAGCGGAAGATACCGGTTTGTCTGTAGAAGAAGTTACAAAGCTCTAACACATTGGAACGCCGATAACGGAAAAACAAACAACTTTTACCGGCGCGGGCCGCCGGCCATGAGGTTTATCCCCAGTATCGTCAGGGCCATGTAGAGGCCGGGGAACAGGATCATCCAGGGGGCGCTGAACATAACGGTCTGCCCTTCCTGGAGGATATTCCCCCAGCTTGGCCGGGGCGCGGGGATTCCGGCCCCCAGGAAGCTTAGGGCCGCCTCGATAAGCATGGTCTGGGCGCAGGTAAAGCAGAACTGGACGACGAGGGGGGGCAGGATGTTCGGCAGGATATGACAGAAGAGGATCCGGCCCGGCCCGGCCCCCCGCAGGCGCGCCGCCTGAACATAGGGCTGCTCCCGGACAACCAGGACGGTGGAACGGACCAGCCGCGCCGTCACGGGGGTGGAACAGACGCTAAGGACGACGAGCAGCCGGAGCCCGCCCCCCCCCAGGGCCGTCATCAGGGCAATGGCAAGCAGCAGGGCGGGGACGGATCTGACGGCGTCACACAAACCAAAGAGCAGGGCCTCCAGAATCCTGTTGGCGCAGCCGTAAAGGCCGATAAGCAGGGCCAGCGCGGCGGAAAAAAAACCGACGGAAAAACCCAGGCCCAGGGACACGCGGCCCCCCGCCAGCACCCTGGCCAGAAGATCCCGCCCCAGAGTGTCCGTGCCGAACCAATGCTCCGCCGACGGGGGCCGGAGCCGTTCCGCCATGTTGATGCCGGAGGCCGCGGCTTCGAGAAGCGGGGCGCCGGCGAAAGAAAAGGCCAGCGACAAACCAACGATGACGAATCCGGCAAGACCCGGCCCCGCCCGGAACCTTCCGGCCCGCGTCTCGCGCATACGGCCCCGCAAGCGCGGCAGGTTCCCAAGGGCTTGCCGCGCCCCATGCGTAAAAGCCCGCAAGCGCGGCAGGATTCTAGGTTCTTTCATAAACATTTTCCGGCCCCGGATTGGGCAGGAGCCTGATCCGGGGATCGGCCAAGGCGCACAGAAGATCGATCAGCAGGTTCAAGCCCTGGTTTATCAAAACAAACAGCAATACTACGGCCTGGATCACCGGGAGGTCCCGGCGGCCTATGGAAGAAGCCGCCAGCGCCCCGATGCCGGGAATGCCGAACAGGGATTCTATCGCCGCAGCCCCCGTCAGGGCGCCGATAAAGCCCTGGCCCAGAACGCTGAGTACCGGGGGCAGTACATTGGGGAAGGCGTGGCGCAGGGCCAGGGTCCATTCCCCGGCCCCCTTTGACCGGGCGGCGCGGATGTAGTCGCCTCCGAACACGCCGGCAAGGCTTGAGCGGATTATCCGGGCAAGCAGGGCCGCGTACATAAGGGCCAGCGCGATCCCCGGCAGGGCGATGGAACGAAGGTGAGCCGCCAGACCCGCCGAAGGGGGGACGTAGAGGACGGCGGGGAACCAGCCCAGCCTGACGGCAAAGACCAGGATCAGAACAAGGCCAAGGAGAAAACCGGGGACGGATACCCCGGCCAGGGCGATGACCGAACAGGCCAGGTCCGCAAAGCGCCCCCGCCTAAGCGCCGCGACTATCCCCAGGGGAACGGCAATAAGGACGCTGAGCAGCAGAGAGAACAGGGCCAGGGAAAACGTAGGCCCCATGCGGCCCGCCAAAAGCCCGGCCACCGGCAGGCCGCTGGCGGCAGAGTCCCCCAGATCCAGGCGGAACAGCCCCGTAACCCAGCGGGCGTAGCGTTCGGGAATACCCAGGTCCAGCCCCATCCGCTCCCGCAGGGCAAGGATGTCTTCGGCGGAGGCTTCCGGCCCCAGGATCAGCGCGGGAAGATCCCCGGGCACCAGGCAGCCGATCCCGAAGACAAGCAGCGACACGAGGAACAGCACCGGGACGCACGCAAGAACCCTGTAGGCAAGGTACTTCGCCATGGCGCGTTACCGTATCGCGGCGTTCCAAAAATAAAGGCCGTTAAACACCGTAAGCCCCTCCACGCGATCCCGCCAGGCGTGGGTTTGGGAGAAGTGCCCCAGGTTCACAACGGGAAGGTACTCCCATGCGTAGGCCTGAAGCGACTCCCAGCGTTCCCTGGCCTCCGCCCGGCTCCGGGCCGAGTTAAAGCCGCCGAGCAGCCGGGCCAGCGAAGGATCGTCGGACCAGCCGGGAAAAGAGGGGCTGAAAAACAGTTTGAGCGAGGGGACGGGGACGGAAAAAAAACTGGAAGTGTAGATGTCGTAGCGGGAAGGATCGGTACGGTACTGCAGCAGGGTCGTCCAGTCCACCACCGTCATCTGCGCCTTGACGCCGATTTTTTCAAGCTGATCGATTAGGGCAAGGACGCCCCGGTCGGTGGTCCCCGGAACCGACGTGAGGATCCGTATGGTCCGGCCGTCGTAGCCGCTTTTCCCCAACAGCTCCCGGGCCAGTTCGGGATCGGCCCGGTTGTAGTGTTCTTCCCCTGCGGATGAATTCCAGTACAGTTGGGTATCTTCCATGTAGGACGAACCCAGCGCGTACTGCTCCCCAAACACCGCCCGCATGATCTCGCCGGCGTCGATGGCGGCGTTCAGCGCCCGCCTGAAA
>JAISMQ010000102.1 GCA_031276685.1 Treponema sp.
GCCGCAGAAAGCCCACCCCGGAACGGCAGAGTTCCCCGGCGATAACCGTACCCAGGGCGCCGAGCCCAATCACCGCCACCCGGGAGGCAAGCAGTTTTTCCTGTCCCGCCTCTCCCAACTTGCTGAAAATGATCTGCCGGGCGTAACGCCCCAAGCCGTCCCGCATCTCATCCTCCGCCGCAGATGGGGAGAAAACTGAGTTCGTCCCCTTCCCTGAGGCCGGTTTTGTACACTTTAAGCTGGAGTATGCTTTCACCGTTTACCGCGATAAGCATGGTCTTGGCGGTTTTTTCCGCGGCGGCGCCGTATTTTTTCTTGAAATGCCGGAGCACCTCTTTTACGTCCGCCGCCTCTACCCTTTCCTGTCCGGCGCCGGTAAGGTTCGCCAACTGGGCCCGGTACCGCACCTGTATTCTGTTTCCCATATCATCCTCCCGCCGGGGAAACCGGTTCAATCGCCAGCCGCTTCAGCGTTCCCCCCGCGGGAACCCCCGCGGTAGTCCACCCCCTGACCCGGTAGTAACGCTTCAGCATTTTTTCCAGGGGGACCACCGTATCGGGACGGCCGGGCTGCTGGGGGGTTTTGGTAAGGCGGTCCGGAAGGGAATCGTCCGCCGCGCCGAGCCCCTCCCGGATATTGAAAAGCCGCTCCAGATTAAAACCCCGCTCCCCTAGTTTTATGAAACTGCCGGTAAACATGGGCAGCCCCGTGGCGAGCCGCAGGGCCTCCGCGTGGGGCAGCAGGAAGAAGGAATTAAAGCGCAGCAGGAATGTGGCGGACAGCAGCAGCCGTACCACCGGGCCGGCATGGGTCATCGCCCGGCCGGCTATCCGGGTAACGATGTGGTTAGGCCCCAGGTGAAAGAAGATCGCCGGCACAAAGGTTTGGGCCGTAAACAGGCAGCACCCCGCGGCGGATACCGCCTCCAGGGCATCCTGCATAAAGACCGTAAGCTCCGCCTTGCCCGAGGGGCTTTGGGCATCGGTGGAAAGAACCCCCACCGATTCCAGCAGGGCCAGGTAGCCGCCGTTAAGATGGCAGCCTCCCCGGTTGCTGGTGGCATAGCCCAGGCCCATGCCCACGGAACGGCGGGGTTCGTAGGAGGCCATTTCCAGGCCCTTGGAATGCATGGCAAAATCCGCGCCGCCGTATTTTTCGCTCATCCACTTGCTGCCGTTGGCAAGATCCGAATAGATCCCCTCCCGGCGGGCCACCTTATGGAGGACCTCTTCCAGATTCCCGGTTTTACCGAATTCAAGCCCAAAATCCGCCATGCCCCGTTCCTTTAACTCCATGGCAAAGGCGATGGAAGACGCGGCGGATATGGTATCCATTCCCAGGAGATCGCAGACATAGTTAAGGTTTATCACCGTTTGCAGATCCCCGGCGTCGATGTTGGGGCCAAAGAAACCCGCGGTCTCATATTCGGGGCCCTTAATCTCCCGGCTCTCCGCACCGGCCCGGGGGGGCAGCATGACCCGCCGTTCACAACGGATGGGACAACTGACGCAGCCGCCGTTACGGGTAAGCAGGGTTTCCGCCAGGGTCTCGCCGCTCACCGCATCGGCGTCCGGACAATAGCCGTACTTGAAGTTATGGGTGGGAAGCGCCCCGGAGGCATTGGCCTTGTTCACCAGCCCCGCGGTACCGAAATGGGGCAGGGCGTCCCCGGTCATGGGGTGGTTTTTGATAAAGCGCACCCACTGTTTTACAAAACGATAGTATTTTTCCCGGTGGTACAGGGGCGGCATTTTGGTACCGTAGGCGTTCAGGGCCTTGAGGTTTTTTGAGCCCAGCACCGCTCCGCCGCCGCAGCGGCCCGCCATGCGTTCCCCCGAGGCCGCCGAGGCATAGCGGACCAGGTTTTCCCCCGCGGGACCGATTACCAGCGTGCCGTGGCGGCGGGGCAGTTTTTCCTGGGTCATCTCCGTATCAAGCCCCCACAGATCATCCGCCCTTAATATGGAAATAAGGCCGTCCACAATCTCAATACGGGAGGGGAACTCCGCCCGACCGGTGATGATAAGGCCGTCGTAGCCCGCCCGCTTCATCATCACCCCAAAGAGCCCCCCGCAGTTGGAAGAAGCGATTCCCCCGGAGAGGACGTGTTTAAAGGACATATTGAAGCGGCTCGAAGAGGGGGCGCCGGTTCCGTTCAGCGGGCCCGTATTGATGATGATCACCGAGGCGGGATCCAGGGCGGGCGTACCCGGTTTCATCTGATCCAGAAGCAGCCGGGCCGCCAGGGTTTTGCCCCCTATGTATTTTGTGAAGTATTCCTCCGGGATGGGGAAATTTTCAATGCTCCCCGAACTCAGGTCGATCTTTCCGTATACCGGCAGGGGCTGTTTCGTTTTTTTCACAAGTCCCCCTCCGCGGCCCGCCGCCCGGCGGGGGACTCCATGGTAATGGCCCCCAGGGGACAGTGGTCCGCACAGAGGGCGCAGCCCACGCACTTTGCCGGATCCGCCAACTCCGCGTGGACCCCGATATCCCCCCGAAAACCGGGCAGGGAAATCCGCAAAGCTCCGGGGCTGCAGTCGCTGACGCAGATGCCGCAGGCGCTGCACAGGTCTCCCTTCACCGCGGGCCTGGGCCACTCCCCCCGTTTCACCGCGGCGCAGACCCCGCCCGCAGCATCGGTAACCGCGGCCTTGGGGCAGATCCGCCCGCAGACCCCGCATTCCACGCAGCGCAGCTCATTAACACTGTGGCGCTGCCCCCGTTCTCCCCGGATGGCAAAAACCGGACAAGTCCGGGCGCAGGCGGTACAACCTATGCAGGCTTCGGTGATATGGTAGGCCACTAGGATATCCGTAATTTCTCTATCACCGAGCGGAACCGTTCCCGGTTAAAGACCACCGGCACCGGATAGAGGGGATTGCTTTCCCTGGCCGCCCATTGGGTCATCTGCGGGATGTCCCCATCCTTGATGAAATTAAAGCCCCTGGGAATACCCATCCGTTCATTCATGGCATAGACAGCCTTGATAAAGGCCCCGGCCTTATCGGCATCCCCCGCGGAGGCGGGTAAGGCAAGACCCGCCGCATCCGCCAGGGCGGCCAGCTTTTTATGCACCCTGGCGCCATAGTCCTCCAGCACGACCGGCAGGATCACCGCGTTGGCCAGGCCGTGGGGGGTATTGTAGAGCCCCCCCAAGGTATGGGCGATGGCGTGAACATTCCCCACCCCGGCCCGGGTAAAGGCAAAACCCGCCTTGTAGGAGGCAAGCAGCATAGCCTGCCGGGCTTCGATATTTTTACCATCCGCATAAACCGTTTCCAGATTTTCAAAAATGGCCTTGACCGCCTCCAGGGCAAAACGGATGCTTTCCCGGGTATTGTAGGTCCAGCACAGATAGGCCTCCACCGCGTGGGTCAGGGCGTCCATCCCCGTGGCGGCGGTTATGTGGGGGGGAAGATTCAGGGTCAATTCGGGGTCCAGCACCGCATACCGGGGGATCAGGCACAGATCCATAACGGCGTATTTATGGTGGGTTTCGGTATCGGTTATCAGGGCCGCGATGGTGGTCTCGCTGCCGGTCCCGGCGGTGGTGGGAACCGCGATAAAGGGAGGCAGCCTGCGGAGTACCCGCAAAAGGCCCCCCATCTGGTTAATGCTCTTCTTTGGCCGTACCACCCGGGCCGCGGCGCCCTTGGCCGCATCCATGGAAGATCCGCCGCCCAGGGCGATTATCCCATCGCAGCCCCCGGAGCCATAGCGTTCATAAATGACATTAACCGTCTTTACCGACGGATTCGCCTCCACATCGCTGAACAGAACATAGGGAATTCCCGCCCCCTCCAGTACCGCCGTTATTCCGGAGGCGATACCGGCCTTAACGAGTCCGGGATCCGTAACCACCAGGGGTTTACTTACCCCCGCTTCCCGCAACAATTCGGGAATCCTCCCCACACTGCCCGCTCCCTGGATCGGAATGGCCTTTCGCCAGGGGAGCAGCCGCGCCCCTATATTAAAGACGGCCTGAAAAATGCGATAATATACAAGCGCTAATCCTATAGGTCCTCCGATTTTCATAAATCTTCTTCCTTA
>JAISMQ010000122.1 GCA_031276685.1 Treponema sp.
GTGTTTTCGCCGTTTTACGAAAACTACGGTGCGGACGCGATACTTTCGGGCGCCGAGCCTGTTTACGTGCCCCTGGTCCCCCCGGATTTTTATTTTGACCGGGACCGGCTGCGCGAAGCTTTTACGCGGCGGCCCAAAGCCCTTATCCTGTGCAACCCGTCCAACCCCAGCGGCAAGGTGTTTAGCCGGGGGGAGCTTGAGTACATTGCGGGCCTTGCCGAAGAGTTTGACACCTGGGTTATCACCGACGAAGTTTACGAGCATATTGTCTACGATGATGGCCCGGCGGGTGATCCGGCTGCGGGAGCCGGGCCGGGACCCGGCTCGGGAACCGGGCCGTCCGGGCGGGAAGGCCGCGCCGGAGGGCACGTGTACTTTGCCGCCCTTCCCGGCATGGAGAAGCGGACCATAAGCTGTTCGTCCCTGTCCAAAACCTATTCGATAACCGGCTGGCGTCTGGGCTACACGATAGCCGCTGAAAAAGCGACGGATACTATCCGCAAAGTTCATGACTTTCTTACCGTCGGCGCCGCCGCCCCCCTTATGGAAGCTGCGGTTACCGCGCTGGGATTTCCCCAAAGCTACTATGACGGGCTTGCGGCCTTGTACACGAAAAAGCGCGATCTCTTTCTCGGCGCGCTTGACCGGGCCGGACTCCGCTACACAAAGCCCCGGGGGGCCTACTATGTGCTGGTTGACATCGGCGAATTTAGCGGCAATGATGATACCCGGTTCTGCGAATGGCTGGCCAAAGAAGTAAAGGTCGCCGCCGTTCCCGGATCAAGTTTTTTCCGGGAGCAGGTTAATCACCTTATCCGCTTCCATTTTGCCAAAAAGGAAGAGACCCTTGTCGCTGCGGGGGAACGGCTGGCAGGACTGCGGGACGCCTGGGCAAAGCGGGGCTACTGTTAGGGCCGCGCTTGAGGCGGGCCGTGTCAAAACCCGGTTAGATTTGGAGGAAACATGAAAACGCTGGTAGTGTATTTCTCTTACAGTGGCAACTGCGCCCTGGTGGCGGACGTGATCAAGAACAGCCTGAACGCCGATGTCCTGGAGCTAAAACTGACGGACGAGCGGGAGCGGAAGGGCCTTGCCAAGTATATCTGGGGCGGGAAGCAGGTTTTTTCCCACGTCAAGCCGCCCCTTAAACCCTACCGGGCCGATTGGGAACAGTACGATTTTATCGTTATCGGCAGCCCCGTCTGGGCCGGCACCTTTGCCCCGGCCCTTGGCACCTTTTTTGACGAAACAAAGATCTCCGGGAAAAAGATCGCGCTGTTCTGCTGCCACGGTGGCGGCCAGGGCCGGTTTTTCGACCGGGTCAAGGCCGCGCTGCCCGGTAATACCTTCGCCGCCGAACGGGGCTTTGTTATCTCCTCCGGCGTGAACCGGGGGGAGGCCCTGGAAAATGTCCGGGCCTGGGCGCAGACCCTGGCCAAAGTCTAAGCCGGGCGGAGTTCGCGCTGTTCCGCCGGCAGTCGTTCAGGGGCGGATTGTCCCGCCCCCCAGCACCACATCGCCGTCGTAGATCACCGCCGCCTGCCCGGGGGTAATGGCCCGCTGGGCCTCGTCAAATTCAACCCTAAGACTGTCCTCCCCGGTTTGTTCCACCGTTGCCCACTGTTCGGCCTGTAGGTACCGGGTCTTTACCCGCGCCCGCAGGGGCCGCTCCAGCCGGGGCAGGGCGATAAGGTTGATGTTTCCCGCCGTAAAGGCCCGTGAGTAGAGTTCCGCATCCGGCCCCAGCGTAACGGTGTTGGCGGCCAGGTCTTTGGCGGTAACGTAGACCGGATCGTTCCTGGCCACCCCCAGGCCCCGCCGCTGCCCGATGGTGTAGCGGACAATGCCCCGGTGCTTCCCCAGAACCTGCCCCGCGCTGTCCACAATATCGCCGGGGGGGTAGGGCCTTCCGGTCCAGCGCTCCATAAAGCCGCCGTAGTCCCCGCCGGGGACAAAGCAGATCTCCTGGCTGTCCGGCTTTTCCGCGTTGCCAAAGCCCAGTTCCGCCGCAATTTCCCGGACCTGGGCCTTGGTCATGGCCCCCAGGGGGAAGCGGGTCCGTTGCAGTTGTTCCTGGGTCAGGCAGTAGAGGACATAGCTCTGGTCTTTTTTCTGGTCCAGCGCTTTTTTCAGGAGGAAGCGGCCGCTTCCCCCGTCCTGTTCGATCCGGGCGTAGTGGCCGGTAGCCATAATGTCAAAATCGAGTTCCCGCGCCCGGTAGAGGAGCCGTTCAAATTTGATGTAGCGGTTGCAGTCAATACAGGGGTTGGGGGTCTGGCCGGCCTCGTAGGTTTCCACAAAGCGGCGGATCACCTCGTCCCGGAACGCTTCGGTAAAATTCAGCACGTAGTGGGGCAGGGCCAGCCGGTAGGCCGCCTGCCGGGCGTCGTTTACGTCCGCCAGCGAACAGCAGCCCCGGTAGGGCCTCCGCGCTGTCCCGCCCCCCCCGGTCCCTGCGGCGCAGGCCCCCGCCTCGGCGTCGTCGATCAGCTTTAGGGTTACGCCGATGCAGTCGCAGCCTTCCCGGAGCATCAGCGCCGCCGCCACAGAACTGTCCACCCCCCCGGACATGGCGATTACCGCCTTCCGCCCCATGTTTAGGCTAGCTTGTCCATCATCGCGGCAATCTCTATCTCGCAGGAACGCATGGCCAGGATCGTCCGCTCGATCAGCTTGTCCAGGTCCCAGCCCAGCATGGCGGTCCCCCGCTCAATTACCTCGCGGGAACAGCCTGCGGCAAAATTCGCCGCCCGGTACTTCTTTTTGACGGACTTTAGTTCCATGTCCATCACGCTTTTGGATGGCCGGATAATCGCCGCCGCCCAGATCAGCCCGGACAGCTCGTCCACCGCGTACAGCACCTTTTCCATCTCGTGTTCCGGCGCTATATCCACCGTCAGGCCGTAGCCGTGGCAGCAAACCCCGTGGATCAGGGCCTCGTCCGCCCCGGCCCCCCGTAGCAGCTCCGCCGCCTTAACGCAGTGTTCGTCCGGGTACTGCTCAAAGTCAATGTCGTGGAGGAGCCCCACAATGCCCCAAAAATCCTCCTCCCCGCCGTAGCCCAGATCCGCAGCGTACCAGCGCATTACCCCCTCGACCGTCAAGGCATGTTGGATGTGGAAGGGATCCCGATTGTGCTTTCGCAAAAGTACCCATGCCTGGTCCCGGGACAAGGCCGATGATAAAGCGCCCATGACCGTATTGTACCAGAGGCCGCCGCAATGGGGTAGGGGACCCAGGGCCAGCGCATACACATGGGAATATTGCGGTGGACAGGAAAAACAGGGGAAGCGAAACGCCTATGACGGCCACGCTTGCTTTGCGCCAATAGGTTCCTCCTCATTTCCTGCGGTTCAGATGGCGCAAAGCTTCGGTGTAGACCCGAAGGGTTCAGTGTCCGCCACAGGCGTTTCGCTTCCCCTGCCCGCCGCACTTTTCCATACCATACACCCTAATCTGTGTGCCGTCCACCCGCGATGAACACACATAATTATGTGATAACTACAAAATAACACGTGATTATGCTTCTTTCAAGGGTAAAGTGGCATAATTATGATATTTAGTGGTCTATGTCGAGTTTCTCCGATAGGCTGCGTTCGGAAATTGACTATGCCGGGCTTACCCAGAAGGAATTTGCCGCCAGGGCGGGGATCAAAAAACGGGCGCTTGAGGGGTACCTGGGGGTCCAGCAGTCCATACCCCCGGCGGATGTGGCGGTGAAGATCGCCTCGGCGCTGGGGATTTCGGTGGAGTACCTGGTTACCGGACGGGAGCGGCAGGGAAGGGTGGACATCTCGGACTACGTGAAGTTCAAGGGCGTTCTGGATAACCTGCTGGCCCTGTCCGGTGAG
>JAISMQ010000223.1 GCA_031276685.1 Treponema sp.
CGTCGGCGGCCCGTTTCAGGTTCCGGGGATCGTTACAGGCGTCAAATATGCGGAACACGCTGACGCCGTTTTCCGCAGCCTTCTCCACAAACTTGTCCACCACGTCATCGGCGTAGTGCCGGTAGCCCAGAAGGTTCTGGCCCCGCAGCAGCATCATGATCGGGGTATTGGGGAGCCCTTTTTTGAGGGTCCGCAGCCGTTCCCAGGGGTCCTCGTTCAAAAAACGGATACAACTGTCAAAGGTCGCGCCGCCCCAGCCTTCCAGGGCCCAGTAGCCGATCTTGTCCAGCCGCTCCAGGGCGGGGGCCATATCGGCGGTAGTCATACGGGTGGCAAACAGGGACTGATGACCGTCCCGCAGAACCAGATCGGTGAGTTTTACCTTAGGCATACTTTCTCCTATAATGCGCGGCGGCACCGCCGCTTATATTAAGGCTGTTTCAAGACCGGCGGGTTTTGAAACAGCCCCGTTAGACCGAACATTAACACAAAGTGCTAACGATTTGTCCTGACGATTTTGAGAAACGGAAAGGGGAAGCCCCGGCTCCGTGTTTTACTTCCCTTCGTTTTTGCGATATTCGGCAACGGCGGCGGTGATAGCCGCAGTAACCGCGGCGGTCTTGGCGGCCCCGGAAGGGCCGGAGGAAACGGCGGGCTTTGGAAGGGCCGCCTTGTCCAGGCCCAGGGCATGGATAACTTTCCCCGCCAGGCTTACGGCGACAATAAGGATAACCAAAAAACCAAATACTATCCCCATGCCCAGCAGGGTAAGGGCCCCGCTCTGCCCCAACATCTCAACGATTGTCATACGACCTCCCGGTTTTATTTTAGGAGAATGATAGCGGAATATCCAATCCGGTTCAACGGGGCGGCGGAGCTTTTTACTTTTGGGTTAAATTGTTGACCCCGTCCCAGTCTGCGGGGGGCGGGGCGGCGCCATAATCCCGGCACAGGCCCGCGTAGTAACGGGCCACGCCGTCCTGCCCATTCCCGCGCGCGAGGGATCCGAATATAGCCCCTGCGGCCTTAAATTCCCGCTTTTCGTACAGGGCAAGGGCCTGTTCCCACGCGGCAAGGGCGTCCGGCCCGGCGGCCCCGTTCCCCGGCTCCAGCAGCTCGTAAAGCCGCAGCGGGGTGTTGATCCCGACCACCCGTACCCGGTCCAGGCTCCGGCAGACAAATTCGCCCCCAATTTCATCCCTGGTGTACTCGCTTATCAGGATGCCCCCCGTTTGGTACCACTTGTTGACCCCCTCAAGCCGGGCGGCAAGGTTCACCGCGTTCCCCATGATGGTGTAGTTCATCTTGTTGGAGGTCCCCATGTTGCCCACGACCATGTCCCCGGTGTTTATCCCTATCCGGGTGTAGAGGGGGACCGGGGCGGCGGGATCGAGGCTGACCCCCTTGTTTTTCAGCGCCGCAAGCACGCCATCGGTGATAAGCCCCTGCTCAATAAGCTCCCGGTTCAATTCCGCCTCCGCCTGTTTCATCCGGACGGCGCTGCGGCAGGCCAGGGCCGCGTGGTCCTCCCGGTACACCGGCGCGCCGAAGAAGGCGACGATGGCGTCCCCTTCGTACTTGTCGATGGTCCCCATGTTTTCCATGATGATATCGCTCATCACCGTAAGGTAGCGGTTAAGGAGATGTACCAACTGCTCCGGGTCAAGCTGTTCCGAAATTGTCGAAAAAGCCTGAATATCCGTAAAAATAGCGCTCATCCGCCGCTTGCTTCCCCCAAGCTGCAAAAGCGAAGGGTTGGCCACCAGTTCCTCCACCACCTCCCGCGAGACATAGGTGGAAAGAGCCTTGTTGATAAACTGCTTTTCCTTTTCCGAAACCACGTAAGAAACCAGTTCCCGGACAATAACCGCAGACGCGGCGGCCAGAACCGGCCCCAGCGGGCCGATATAAACGCCGGTATACCGGAAAATGACGAAGCAGACGGCCCCGAACAGGACGGCGGCCCCCGCGCCCAGCACGGTACGGGGCACGGGTTTCAGGCCGCCGAGGGCCAGCATAAGGAGGAGGGCCAGGGCGGCGCACAAGACCGCGATCCACAGCGGGGCAAGGGGGTAGATAAACGATTCCCGCAGAATGGTGTCCAGCACCACCGCGTGGGTACCGACGTTGACATATTCCCGGTAGAACGGGTTTACCCCGATATCGGTGGTCCCCGTATCGGTCCGGCCTATGATGCAGAATTTCCCCCCCAGGTGTTCGCGGAGGCGGGACTGGGCGGCCAGGTACTGTTCCCGCGCCGTACCAAGGTACTCCGCCAGAGTCGCGACATACTCCGCCTCTTCCCGGATAGCCTCGGCGTCTTCCGGGTAGTCCGGCCCCAGGGCAGCCGCCAGGGCCCGTACCTTCGCGCCCGTTTCCAGTTCCCCCACGGCGCCGATAAGGCCCACCGCCTCCGCCCGGTATTCCAGGTACTCGCCAAAGGCCGCCTCGGAACATTCCGCCAGGGCCCGGGCGCGCGCCTCCCGCGCATCGGCGAACCGGGCGCCGCTCCGGTACACAAGCCCGGAGGCCGGGGAAAGGCTTGCGTCGAACTGGGCGAAAAAGGAAAGAGCGGAGTTTTCAAGGCCCGTAAGGTACTGTTCCATTTGGGACTCAAGCTCTTCCAGACGGGAGAATTCCGCGAAGGATATGTGGGGGCTAAAGCTGTCGCGGAAATCGGTTTTGGGCCAGTCCAGCATCATCCGGCCCTCCGTATCCAGGGGGATGACGATGTCGCGGGCGGGGCCGGGCGACGGATCAGCAGGAAACCGGGCGTTTTTCAGAATAAGCCGCCGCTTTTCCAGGAGGATTTCGGGATTGCCCAGATACTCCGCCAGGGGCGCGAAAGCAAGCTGGAGATACCAGTGGCCGTACACCTTCTGGGCAAGGTAGATGCGCCGCCTTACCCCGTCCTCGTCAATGTACACGTTGGTAAAGCCCGCCCCCCGCAAGGTTTCCAGAAACGAGGGAAGGGCCGGAAGCAGGTCCACATTATCCCCCCCAAAGGCGCCGGGGGCCGCGTTTACCGGGTACGAGAACATCGCCTCCGCCAGGGGCCGCCGGGTCGCCTGTTCGCCGTCCGGGGGCAGGGGCTCGGTTTGCAAATTCAGCGTCGCCCAGGTACGGCCAAGAAGGGCGGAAGCCTGGGCCAGGTAGATATCGTTATCGCGGGCTATGCCCGAAGTTTTTTGAAAGAGCTGTTCCTTTTCCTCCCGGATAAGGGACAGGAGCTCCCCCTCGTAACGCTCCGCGTCCTCCCCGCCTATCCTCCCGGAACGCAGAGCCGCGAGCAAATCGGAAACGCTGGCGCTTACGTTATAAAAGGTCCGTTCAAAATCGCCGGGAAAGTCCCGCTCAAGGTAGACCGTATCGATCCCCTCGGGCCCCTTGTCGATAAATTCGATATCCAGGATCACCGCCTCAGCCCCGTATTCCTTGAGCCTTAGAAAACCGTCGGCCATGACCGAGCGGGGCCAGGGGAACACCCCGTTATACGCGACAGCGTCATCGTCCACATCAAGGAACACCACGTTTTTTATCCGCCCGGGT
>JAISMQ010000086.1 GCA_031276685.1 Treponema sp.
ACGTAAAGGGCCAGGGACAACGCGGCTTTGTTAGGACAATACGAGAAATGAAACGCCACACTATCCCCCTGTGCCGGTAATCTGCCGGCGGCTTATACCCGCCGAAACTACCGGCAGTATACCATACCTGCCGATCTATGTCAACAAAGAATCTTAAAAAAAAACACGGCGGTTCGGGCAGGACCCTTTGACGGGGCCGGAAGAATCCCCCATACTTTTCCAATGCGCCCTTTTGAAGTTGTAAGCCCCTTCCAGCCCGCCGGGGACCAGGGGGAAGCCATCGCGGCCCTGGCGGCGGGGATCAGGGCCGGGGACAAGTACCAGACCCTGCAGGGGGTTACCGGGTCGGGCAAGACCTTTACCATGGCGAAGATCATCGAGGCGGTGCAGATGCCCACGCTGATCGTAAGCCACAACAAGACCCTGGCGGCCCAGCTTTACCGGGAATTCAAGGGCTTTTTCCCCCACAACGCGGTGGAGTACTTCGTTTCCTACTACGACTACTACCAGCCGGAGGCCTACGTCGCCAGCCGCGACCTGTACATCGAAAAGGACGCATCCATACACGACGAGATCGAGCGGATGAGGCTTTCGGCGACCCGGAGCCTGATGGAGCGGCGGGACGTGATTATCGTGGCCACCGTGTCCTGCATCTACGGCCTGGCGACGCCGGAAATTTACAAGAAGATGACGGCTACCTTCGCCCGGGGGGACCGGATCGACGTGGAAGGGCTGATGCGGCGCTTTGTGGAACTGCAATACGAGCTGAACGACGCGGTGCTGGAGCGGGGGCGATTCCGCCGCCGGGGGGATACGCTGGAGATCTACACCGCCTACCTTGAGGAAGCCTACCGCGTGGACCTGGACTGGGACAAGGTGGAACGGATCCGCCGCTACGATCCGGTGTCCGGGAAGTTTCTGGACGACCTGGACCGGGCCATGATCTACCCGGCCAAACAGTTCGTCATGCCCGCGGAGATGATCCGCGGCGCCCTGGGCAGCATCAACGACGAGCTGGCGGAACGCTACGAATTTTTGAAGAACAGCGGGAAGAACCTGGAGGCGGAGCGGCTAAAAACCAGGGTGGAGTACGATATCGAAATGCTGACCGAGATGGGCTACTGCCCCGGCATTGAAAACTACTCCGCCCCGCTGGCGGGCCGGAAGCCCGGCGAAGCCCCGGACACCCTGATCGACTACCTGCCCGCAGGGAAAGGCGGGCGGGGCGGGCACCTTACGTTTATCGACGAAAGCCACGTTACCCTGCCCCAGATTGGGGCCATGTACGCCGGGGACCGGAGCCGCAAGCAGAGCCTGGTGGACTACGGTTTCCGCCTGCCCTGCGCCCTGGACAACCGGCCCCTGCGCTACGACGAGTTTGCGGAGCGCCTGAACGAGACGGTCTTCGTGTCCGCCACCCCCGGCGCGGCGGAGACCGGCCAATCCGCCCGCGTGGTCCAGCAGCTTATCCGGCCCACGGGGCTGCTGGACCCGGAGATCGAGGTGCGCCCCGCGGACGGCCAGATGGAGGACATCTACAGCGAAGTGCGGCAGCGGATCAAGAAGGGGGAGCGTTCCCTTATCCTTACCCTGACCAAGAAGATGGCGGAAGACCTGACGGACTACCTTTCCGGCCTGGGGCTCAAGGTCCGCTACATCCACAGCGAGGTTGAAACGATAGAGCGCGTTGAAATACTGACCAGCCTGCGGGCCGGGGATTTCGACGTGCTGGTGGGGATCAACCTGCTCCGGGAGGGGATAGACCTGCCGGAAGTTTCGTTTATCGCCATTCTGGACGCGGACAAGATAGGGTTCCTCCGGTCCCTTACCAGCCTGGTGCAGATCATCGGGCGGGCGGCCCGGAACGCCGCCGGCAAGGTGATCATGTACGCGGACCGGCGGAGCGACGCTATGGAGGCGGCCATCCGGGAAACCAACCGCCGGCGCGACATACAGACGGCCTACAACATGGAACACGGCATTACCCCCGCCACGGTAAAAAAGGCCATTGCCAGCATCCTGGAACGGCACAACGAGGAGGACCAGGACGCCGCCGCGGCCGCCGTCGAGGTCCTTAAACGATCCTACAACGTGCTGATCCCCGCCGAGCGGCAGAAGCTTGTCAGGGCCCTGGAGGCCGAGATGCTGGAACACGCCAAAAACCTGGAATTCGAAAAGGCTGCGGCGATCCGGGACGAGATAGAACGGATACGGGGCATCGGCGCCAAGTAGCCGCGCTACATAGCGGCGCTATGTAGCCGTGCTACATGGCGGCGCTATATAGCGATCGCCGCCGCGACAAGCGCGGCCAGGAACACGAGCGCGGCGACGTCCGCCGCCCGGAACGGGTAGCGTTTGCTGCCGGAATCGGGGCGGCGCAGGTTAAAGCCCCGCAGTTCGGCGGAGACGGCGCCCCCCTCTATCCGCCTTACCGACGAGATAAGCAGGGGCACGCAGAGGGGGAGCAGCAGGCGCAGCTTTTTGAACACGCCGCGGGTGTCGAAATCCACGCCCCGCGCCACCTGCGCGTCGATAATGGCGGCCATTTCATCGGCAAAGAGGGGGATAAAGCGGATCGCCGTGGTAAGCACGAAGGTGTACTTGCAGGGTATGCGGAAGTACCTGTTAAGGGCGTTGGAAAGGTCGGACATCCGCGTTACCGAAAGCATCAGGGTCAGGGGCATGGTGGCGGCGATAAGGCGGGCCACGAAGAGCAGGGAAAAGAGGACCCCCGCGTCGGTGATGTAGATATCCGCAGGAAGGCGCAGCAAAACCCGCCCCTCCCGGACAAAAAACACCTGGACCGCGAAAAGCACGGCCGACAGCCTGGCCAGCGAGCCCAGAATCCTTAAGGATCTGCCGATTATCCCCGCCGAAGCGGAGGCCAGCAGGTTAAGGACGATAACCCCCCCGATCAGCGGCAGATTCCCGCTTGCGAAGCAGGAGGCGCAGAGGCCGAAGGAAAGGACAAGCTTGGTAACGGGGTTAAGCCGGTGCAGAAACGAATCCCCCGCCGCGTAGTCCAGCAGCCCGGTCATCATACGCGCCCCCCTTCGCGGGCCGTTTCCGCGCCGCCCGCCTGTTCCGCGCAGAGGGCGACCATTTCGTCCACGGTAAAGGCCCCCGCGAAGGGAGGCCCCAGCCGCTGGGCCAGGCTTGGGATCTGGGCGGGCAGCAGGGAAGCCCGCCCCAGCAGGGCCCCGTCGCCCATGATCCGCCGCACCGGGCCGTCGCCGATCAGGCGGCCGGCGCTCAGGACCAGGGCCCGGCGGGCGTAATCGGCTACCACTTCCATATCGTGGCTGATCATAAGGACCGTCGCGCCCGCGGCGTTCAGGCCCGAGATTATGCCCATGATCGCCGTACACTCCCGGTAGTCCAGGCCCGTGGTGGGCTCGTCCAGGATAAGGAACTCCGGTTTCCGGGCCAGGACGCCGGCGAGGGCAAGCTGCTGGCGTTCCCCCCGCGAAAGGCCGAAGGGGTCCCGGCCGCCGTCCAGATGGAACAGGTCCAGCATTTCCTCCAGCCTGCGCTGCTTTTCCCCTTCTTTGCGCGCGGGGGGAATTCCGCCGGGGGCCTCCAGGACAAGATCCAGGCCAAAGAGGATCTCCTCCCTTACGGTGTTCTTGCAGATCTGGCGGTCCGGGTTCTGGAACAGGTAGCCTACCCGGCGCGCAAGGGCGCTGGCCTTGGCCTGCCGCGTATCCTGGCCCCCCAGGAGGACCCTGCCCCGGCGCGGCTTTGCCAGGCCGTTGCAAAGCCGGCACAGGGTGGACTTTCCCGCCCCGTTTTCCCCCAGCAGGGCGACAAAATCCCCCCGTTCCACAGTAAAAGAGACGGAGTCGATAACCGTCCTATCCCCGTAGTCAAAACCGACTTCTTCAAAACGCAGCATTGCCGTACTCCGAAAACAGGTTTTTCATCATGGCCCCGGCCTGGTCCAGGCTGTGGGGCAGGGGCCCCGCGTAAAAGCCCCGGTCCCGCAGGGCCTTGCCCAGGCTTGTCACCCGTGGAATATTGATCCCGCAGCCCTCGAGCAGTTCGGGCCGCTGCAGCACCTCCGTTACCGTGCCGTGGAGGACCAGGGAACCCTTGTCCATAACGGCCAGACGCCGGGCGAATTCGCAGAGCAGCATGATCTTCTGCTCCACGGCGATGATCGTGATACCAAACCGCCGGTTAAGATCCCGCAGGAATTCAAAAACCTGGCGGCTGGAAACGGGGTCAAGCTCGCCCGTGGCCTCGTCAAGGACGATGATCCGGGGCCGCAGCGCGGTAATCGCCGCGATGGCCACCTTCTGTTTCTGCCCGCCGGACAGGGTGCTAAGAGCCCGGTAGCGCAGATCCTCTATCCCCGCCATGCCCAGGGCGGCCTTCAGGCGATCTTCGATCTCGTCACGGGGGACGCGGAAGTTCTCCAGCCCAAAGAGGATCTCGTCTTCCACCACGGAGGCGACCATCTGCCCGTCAATATCCTGGAAGACGCTCCCCAATTCCGCGGCGATCCGCTCCGTCCCGGCGTCCACCGTGTCAAGGCCGTTTACCAGGGCCCGGCCGTAAAAATCGCCCCCGTAATGGTGGGGCACCACCCCGTTCAGCGCATAGGCCAGGGTGGACTTCCCGGCCCCGGAAGGGCCGATGATCCCAAGGAATTCCCCGTCGGGGATCTCCAGGCTGATCCCCGCCAGGGCGTCCCGCAGCCCCCCCCGGTAGCGGAACCTTAGATTTTCCAGGCTAATCATTCCGCTTCAGCGCCAGTTTCAAGGGGATGTAGAGGATCTGCACAATGACGGCGTTGATAAGGGCAGTCCCAAAGATTATCGCCATGAAGATAGCCAGGGGCGTGGGCGTTATGTCCGCCCCCGCGTAGTACACCAGGTACATGACGCCGATAAAGCTAAAGCCGCTTACCAGGGTACTCAGGAAGGTGCATCCGGTAATCCGCGCCGCCCCCAGCGCCGCCCGCAGGGCCCCCGATCCCGGCCGCGCCAGGGGGATTCGGGCGAACAGGCACATGGCCAGGGCCCCCAGCAGCTCGCTTGCGAAGTTGATATAGGGCTGGCCGGGGAAAAACTGGCAGACGGCCCCGGAGAGCAGACCGATAACCGCCGCCTCCGCCAGGCGGGGCCGTATCAGCAGGATAGTCAGGCAGTACATGGCGATGATGAAGTTGGGCTTCATCCCGAAGTTGATCACCGTCCCCACGGCGGTCCGCAGCACCACCCCGGCGGCAAGCAAAATGCCGATAAGGAGCATGTCCCGAATCTGGAGGCCCTTCCGCGCCGTCTTCCCCAGTTCCCGTTTTTCCATGCCGGCCGCGCCGTTTTCACCGGGGGCCAAGCCGTCCGCTTTTTTCGCGGCAATAACACCTGTGTCCATCGTTTTCTCCTCTTCCCGCCCGCGGGCGGTTTTTTGGTATGTATGCGGCCCGCCGCGCCCGGATCCGATGACCGGATCGGCACACCGCCTTTGCTTCTACACATAGAAGCGTTTCTTTGTATAAGAACATACCGCGGCCCGGCTGAAATGTCAAGCGGCTTTCTTTTTTTTCTTTCTGTTTCCGCCGATAATAAGCCCATGAAACGGATCGCTGCTGCCCTTGCGGCGGGGTTCTTTGCCGCCGTTCTCTGCGGGGCCCAGAATTCCGCCGACCTTTCGAACTTCCGGCAGGAGGGCATCGCCTCCTGGTACGGGGCGGAATTTGACGGACGCCCGACGGCGTCGGGGGAGATCTTCAACGCCTCCCTCTACACCGCCGCCCACCCTACCCTGCCCTTCGGCACCCTTCTGACGGTTACCAACATGAACAACGGCAGAACGGTTAACGTGCGGGTGAACGACCGGGGGCCCTTCGTATCGTCCCGGATCATCGATCTTTCGCAGGCGGCGGCCCAGATGCTGGACATGGTGAGCAGCGGGACGGCGCCGGTAACGGTAGAGATCATGAAGACCGGGGCCGCCTCCGGCCAGGGGGCCGGCGGAACCTACCAGGCGGACGCCAATACCAGCGCGGTATCGCAGGGGGGCTATACCAGCGCCACATCCCAGATTGTGGCCCCCTACCCTTCATACCAAACGCCCGTGTACCAAAGCCCCCCCGCCCAAAGCGCGGAGCCGACGGTGATCCAGGTCCAGCCGCCCCAGCAGCAGATAACCCAGTACTTCCAGCAGCCCCTTGCCCAGCCGATGCAGCCCCCGGTCCAGCCGATGAATCAGCCCCTTGCCCAGCCAATGCGGCAGACCCCCCAGGCAGCGCCCCAGGCGGTCCAGCAGCAGCAGCCGATCCAGCAGGTACTGCCCGTACAGCAGGTGATCCAGCCCGTACAGCCCATCGTGCAGCCCATACCGCCCCAGGCGCCCTCGCAACCGGCGGTACAGTCCGCGCAGCCCCCGGCAAGCCCCCAGGTTCAGAGTCCGGCCCCCCCGGTCCAGGCTACGCAGCCGGTGCAGATCAACATCCCCATAGAAGTACGGCCCATAGTCAGCTCCGAGCCCATCGTTATCCCGGCGCCCAAAACAGTGCCGGAGACCCCGGCCCCGGCAAGCCCCGCCCCAGTTTCAACCAGCCCTGAGCCGGCGCCAAGCCCTGTGGCAGCCCCCATCGCCCCGGTTTCGACCAGCCCCGCCGCCCCGGCCCCGGTGTCAACAAGCCCGGCCGCCCCGGCCCCGGTTTTAACAAGCCCGGCCACCCTGGCCCCGGTTTTAACAAGCCCGGCGCCGGTTTCAGCCAGCCCCGCGCCCGTTTCGACCGCGGCGGTTAAGCCCAACATGATCTACCGGATCCAGGTAGGCTCCTACCGCGAGGCCCGGAACGCGCTGGCGGCCGCCGAGCGGCTTAAAAATTCCGGCCTGAACCCGGCTTACGAGCGGAACGGGGATTTGTTCAGGG
>JAISMQ010000265.1 GCA_031276685.1 Treponema sp.
GGCAATTTGCGACTGGACCTTGTTCAGCCCCTCTTCCTGGCGCCGCAGGTAGTACTGCATGTCGTTATTCGGCATGTCCGTGGAAACCCGTCTCATCGCTTACACCCCCATCCGGTTGATCAGCGTATCCAGCATGGAATTCACCGTGGTAATGAAGCGGGCGGCGGCGGCGTAGCCGTGCTGGTACTTGATCATATTGGAAAGTTCCTCGTCAATGCTCACCCCGGAAACGGACTGCCGCATGTCGTGCAACTGCTTCATGATCAGGTTTTCCGTTTCCAGGGCCGTCGCCGTCCGCTCCCCCAGCATGCCGATCCGCCCGGCGGCGTCGGCGAAGTAGTCGTCGAAGGTCCCCAGGGCCCCGACCATGACCGCCGTGTTGCGGATCGCCGCGACGGCGGCCGCGGCGTCGCCGTTCCCCGGATTGGCGGGCTGCCCGTTGACGCCGAAACCGGAGGCCACGGAGCCGGGATCCGCGATCAGGGCGGGGTTCACCTCTATCCAGCCGGAGGGATGGGCGATGGGGGCCAGCGCGTAATATTCAGCGCCGCCCTGCAGCACCCCTACGGCGTCCGCCTGGGCCCAGTCGTAGCTTCCCCCCGGACCGGGATCCGCGAAGATCCCCGCGTAACCCCCCAGGAAAAAACCGGAATCTTCGATATGGCGGATTACAAAGTCGGGGTTCTGCCGTTCCAGCCCCTCTTCGATTCCGGCGGCGGTGGCCTTGAGGGAAAGAAAGCCGTCCCGGTTCAGCCGGGCCACCACTTCGGCCCCGGATTTGTTGATCCGGGTGACAATGTCCTGCACGGTGTCGGTGGGATAGTAGGGGACCGTTTTGGTTTCGCCGCCGGGGCCGGAAAGGGAGATCTCCCCTTCCAGGCCGATCTGGGCCTGGCTTTCCAGGACATTGGTCCCGTTGATACGGTAGATGTAACTGGAATCGTACACGCCGTCCCCGTCGCGGTCGTAGTTGCCGTTCACATTGGTCACGAAGGGGTATTCGGAAAAAAAGTGGTTCCCCGTCACGCCGTTGAAGCCGTAGCCGGCCCGGTGTACTTCGTTTACCAGGTCCGTAAAATTCATGGTCATGTTGTCCAGGGTTTGGATCTCGTCCTCGATGGTTACATCCCGCAGTTCCACCAGGGCCGCCAGGCTCCCCCGCCGGAAGCGGGCCTCGTCCCCGGTGTCCTGCCAGACGATCCGGGAGTAGCCTTCGGTGTCTATGTTCCGTTCCAGCCCAAACTGCCGCCCGATCTGCCCCTGGACCAGCACGAAGCCCGCGGTGTGGACCATGAACTCGTCGCTGTCCCGGTGATCCACGGTTCCATCGATGATGGCCGAAAGGTTGTCCACCAGCAGGTCCCGGCGGTCCATAAGGTCGTTGGGGTTGTCCCCCTGGGCCCGTACCCGCGTAATATCCCCGTTCAGGGCGGCGATCTCCCGGGACAGCTCGTTTACCCTGTCCACGGTAAGCTGGATATCCTCGTCGGCCATGACCTGCAGCCCCTTAAGGGCCTGGTAGCGGTGGTGTATCCCGTCGATCAGGGTCTTCCCCCGTTCCAGCACCGCGGTACGGGGGGGCGTGTCCGCCGGGTAGGTCGCCAGCTCCTGCCATGCGTCCCAAAATTCGTCCATCTTGCTCCGGATGGACTTTTCGCCGGGTTCCAGGTAGATCTGGTCCATCATCCTGACATAGGGGTCCCGCGCCTGCCAGTAGCCTTCCTCGGACGCCTGGGAGACGATCTGGCGGTCCAGCAGTTGGTCCCGGACCCGCTGGATCCGTTCCACGACGGTCCCCTGGCCGATCTGGCCGGGGGTTTCCTCCCGGTTAAGCCCCGGCAGGTAGATGGGGTCAAAGGCGGCCATCTCGATCCGCTGGCGGGAATAGCCTTGGGCGGAGGCGTTGGTCAGGTTGTGGCCCGTCACGTTCAGGGCCTGCTGGTGGGCGTGGACCCCCCGCTTCCCAATTTCAATACCCATAAAGGTCGATGTCATCGCTTACTCCTAAAGGCTGCGGTTAAGCACCATGCACCGCATGTCCTGGGGCATTACCGCGCCGCTGCGGGAGTAGACCCGCCCCCGGCGGTCGGGGAAGGCGGATTCGATAAAGGCCGACATGGTGGCCTTGATTCCGGCAACGTAGGCCAGGAGGTTTTCGTTGTTGATTCTGATCCGGAGCGCCGCCATCTTCAGTTCCCGGTATTTCGCCGCCATCTCTTTTTGCCCTTCCGGCGGCAGGGAGGCGGCAAAGCGGAAAAACCCGGCTTCGCCGTCCGGAAGGCCGGAAAAACCGGGCAGCCTGCCGAACAGGGCCTGCCGTTCCGCTTCCAGCCCCTCCAGTTCTCCGGCGATCCGGCCTATCGCGGCCAGAAGGGAATCGAAATCGGCCCATTCCCGCCTGACAACCGCGTCCCGGACCTTTTTTTGAGCTTCGGCGATACGTTGCAGGAGTCCGGCCTCCCGCCCCAGAACCTGGGAACAGAGCTTGTACATTTCTGAATCACCCCTTCGATTACATATCGGCGGGCGGGAAATTTTTTTTACCTAAACCCCGATCTTTTCCAAAAATCCGGCCGGTTTGGGGGCAGCCTACCCTTCCTGAATCCGCCATTCCCCGAGCGTCCGGGTCCCGGTGTCGAACACGACGCCGGCCTTTACCAGCCTGCAGCCCCCGGCGGCGTAGGGTATGAGGTAGCCCTTCGCGTCTATCTGCCGCAGCGCGTCCTCCGCGCTCCCCGCCCCGCCCAGCTTGAATTCGAACACGTATACAAGCCCCCGCAGCTTTACCACGGCGTCCGCCCTCCCGGCGGCGCTCCGTACCTCGGATTCGGCGAACTGCCCCAGCAGCGTAAATACCAGGTAGAAGATCGTCTGGTAGTACTTTTCCCCTTTCTCGAAGTACAGATCATAGGGCACCGACGCGAAAAAAGCCCTAAGCTGGCTTAAAAACGTATCCGTCTCGCCTGAGCGCAGGGCCTTTATAAAAGTCCAGACATTAAGACCGTTTACATCGCCGGCGGCGGGAAACAGGTATTTGTATAGATTATTCAGAAAACCGTACTGTAGCTCCTCGTTGGGGAATCCCAGCTTGCAGGTACGGAATTCTTTGTCATAGCCGGTTATGGTTACATACCCGCTTTGATACAGAAGCGGTATGGGAGTCCCGTCGCCGGGCTGATAGTCGTTTAGCCCGGCTTCCGGCACTTCGATCCTGCCCTTGAACAGCGTTATGTCAAACCTGGTCCGCTCCAGTTCCCTGAACAAAAAGGTGGGGGTCCCCGTCGCAAACCAGTAGTATCGTATCTCCTGATTCGCGACAGATTTTGCCCGCGGCCCCTAGCCCCTGCCGTGCTTTAGCCCGTACTTTGCCGCCCGCAGGCCCATGACCCGCTCCGAAACGCCCAGGCCGGAAGCGGCCCGGGCCAGGTTCCCCCTGGTCCGGCGCAGTTCCGCGGCTATAAGCTCCTTTTCCACCGATTCCAGGACTTCCCCAAGGGTCTGCCGCCGCTCCTCCCCCCCGGGGCCCCGGCGGCTTTCCCGGAGGCCGGGGGGCAGGTGGTAGCTGTGGATGGTCCCGTCAAGCGAAAGGATCGCCGCCCGCTCGATGCAGTTTTCAAGCTCCCGGACGTTTCCGGGCCAGGAATAGGATGTCATCAGGTTTACCGCGCGGGGGGAGATGCTGTAGATCTTCTTGTTGTTTTCGGCGGAAAATTTCTCCAAAAAATGCCCGGCCAGCAGCATGATGTCGGTTTTCCGCTCCCTCAGCGGGGGGACCACGAGGGGGAACACGCTGAGGCGGTAGTAGAGGTCCTCCCGGACTTTCTTTTCGGCGATACGCCCCCGCAGATCCCGGTTGGTGGCGGCGATGACCCTGATATCGACCGTGACGGTCAGGTTCCCCCCGACGCGCTCAAATTCCCGTTCCTGGAGGACCCGGAGGAACTTGGCCTGGGCCGCCGGGGGAAGCTCGCCTATCTCGTCCAGGAAGATGGTCCCGCCGTCGGCCTGCTCGAAACAGCCCTTGCGCCGGGCAAGCGCGCCGGTAAAGGCCCCCTTTTCGTGGCCGAACAGGCTCGATTCGATAAGGGTTTCCGGGATGGCGGCGCAGTTCAGCTTGACAAAGGGTTTGTCCGCCCGGGGCGATCCGTAGTGTATGGCCTGGGCTACCCGTTCCTTGCCTACGCCGCTTTCGCCCAGGAGCAGCACCGTGGCGCCGGTCCCGCTTACCTGCTCCATCTGGAAGAACAGGGCCCGCATAATCTTGGAATTGCCGATGACAAACGTGGAAGCCCCGTAGCGGGAGCGGAGCTGGGCCTGGAGCCGGGTGTTTTCGGCCTTGAGATCCTCCATCTCCTCGGTACGGATCTGGTGGAGCCGCAGCGCCTGGGATATGGAGGAAGCCGCAACCGTAAGGATACGGACCTCGTAGTCCAGGGGGCCCGGCCCGTAGGGGAGATCGATCCCCAGGGCGCCTATGACCTCGGCGCCTATGCTGACGGGGACGCAGACGAACGAAATGTCCCGCGCCTCCTCCCCGTTCCTCGCGCCGGTGCGGTTAAGAAAGAGGGGCTCGTCGGCGACGCGCTTGACCGTTACGGGGTTCCCCGTTTCAATAACCTTGCCGGTGATCCCCTCGCCCGGGGAATAGCGGCCCCGGTTCTTCTGGGAACCGTCCAGGCCCCAGGCTTCGGCTATGGCGATTTCGCCCGTGTTCCGGTTCAGAATGGTGATCATCCCCCGGATAATCCCCAGCCCCCGCGCCACCCGGTCCAGGACGAGTTTGAGCGCGGCCTCTATTTCCGGCTCCCTGCCCATCAGCACGGAAATGTCGTAAAGCATCTCCAGACCGTCCAGGCCCCCGTTGTTCATTACATAAATGTACCCTGCCTAAGCGGGCAAATTCAAGATTCCCCCACCAAACCCGGGCGGCTTGCCGGTTCCCGCCTGGAAAATTTCATACGAAAATGTACCTTTGTATACCGGAATTGTATCTAATGTTAGTTAATTCTTACATATAACATGAAAACTTCGCGGTTTTTTGCGGTTTCCCACGGTCCGTTGCGGTTTGGTACCGGACGCGGGCCGCCCGAATGTCGGTTCAGGCCGGAAAACAGCAAAAAAAATCAAAAACGCGCCTGTTTTGCCAAACTTGGCACGGTTCCTGCATATATAACAATGAACGCCGTTTGCGGACGGCGGCGGCCGCGGCGTTTCGCGCCGGCGGCGGAATCAACAAAGGGCGGTTTAGACATGAGAAAAATAGCGATCTACGGGAAGGGCGGCATCGGGAAATCCACGACCACCCAGAACACCGTCGCGGCTCTCGCGGAAATGGGCAAGAACATGATGGTAGTCGGCTGCGACCCCAAGGCGGATTCTACGCGCCTGCTCCTCAACGGGCTGGCGCAGAAGACCGTGCTGGACACCCTGCGTACCGAAGGGGAGGACCTGGATCTGGAAGACGTGGTCAAGGTCGGTTTTAAGGGGACCCGCTGCGTGGAATCCGGCGGGCCCGAACCGGGAGTGGGCTGCGCGGGCCGGGGGATCATCACCTCGATTAACCTGCTGGAACAGTTGGGGGCCTTCGACGAACAGTACAAGCTGGACTACACCTTCTACGATGTCCTGGGGGACGTGGTCTGCGGCGGTTTCGCCATGCCCATCCGGGACGGCAAGGCCGAGGAGATCTACATCGTGTGTTCCGGGGAGATGATGGCCATGTACGCGGCCAACAACATCTGCAAGGGGATCATGAAGTTCGCCGAAGCCGGAAAGGTG
>JAISMQ010000281.1 GCA_031276685.1 Treponema sp.
CCACCCGGAAGCCCCGGTGCAGGCCGATATGCAGGTTCGTTACGTCGCTGTAAAGCGGGAAGTTGATCAGGTACTCCCGCATACCTCCCGCACCCGCATATATAAGGGATTCGTAACCGCGCGCCTTGTCCGCAGAGGGCATAAACGTGGCGGCATACCGACATTCGCGCCCCTCGTAACGGTACAGGTCAAAGCCCGCGCTGCCGGCCAACGCCATGTGGGGCATAAGGCAGGCTGCGGGCATTTCCGCCCGGATAGCGATATAGGGGGAATCGGTCTGGAACCGTACCCTGCCCCCCGCCGTATTGGTGTGCAGGGCGGCCACCCCCGGGCTAACCGCCTGCGCGACCGCTTCGGGAATCCGGCGGAAAACGGGCTGGTTCCGCACGTCATGCAAACCGTAGATCCGAAAGGGCGGCCTGCGCGCGTCCGCCCAGACCAGTTCCGGTTCCTTAATTTCGCCCTGAACCGCCAAGCGGCTGTCAATCTCCGCGATGTTCATGCGATCTTTATCACCGATTTGACGATCTTCGCCTTGTCGCGGACGCTCATGTCCATGGCGTTCTGGATGTCGTCAAAATCAAACAGGTTGGTAACGATGTCCTTGATGTTCACCAGGCCCCTGGCTACCGCGTCAATGGCCAGGGGGTAGATGTGGCGATAGCGGAAGATGGTCTTCATCGTAAGTTCCTTGTCCAGGGCCTTGCCCACGGGCAGGGTCATCGTGCCGGAGGGGCTGTAGCCCACAAAGACCAGGGTCCCCCCTTTTTTGAGGGCGCCGATCCCCTGGGCCGCGGCGGCGTCGCTTCCGGTGGTTTCGATAACCAGGTCCACGCCCCCCTCGTCCCGGGCGATAAGGGCCAGGGGGTCTTCTTCTTTCGCGTTGAGGGCCCGGAAAGCCCCCAGGTCGCGGGCCTTTTCCAGCCGGTTGCCCACCACGTCGGTCATGTAGACCCGCGAAAGCCCCTGGGCCTTGAGGGCCAGCATGGACACAAGGCCGATACAGCCCGCCCCGGTGACCAGCGCGGTCTGCCCGATTCTGGCCCCCCCGGTAAGGGCCGCGTGGAAGCCCACGGCCAGGGGCTCGATCAGCGCGCCTTCCAGGGTGCTGACCTTATCCGGCAGCTTGAAGCACAGGGCCGCCTCGTGGGCCACGTATTCCTGGAACACGCCGTCCACCGGGGGGGTGGCGAAGAAGATCACGTCGGGGCAGAGGTTGTAGCGGCCCGTCCGGCAGAACTCGCAGCGGCCGCAGGTCTTCCCCGGCTCCAGCGCGACCCGGTCCCCCACCTTGAGGCTGGTGACATCGGAACCGATCTCCACCACCACCCCGCCCGGCTCGTGGCCCAGCACGAAGGGGGGCTTTACCACGTAGTCGCCGATCCTCCCGGCCTCGTAGTAGTGCAGATCCGACCCGCAGACCCCCACGTACTCAAGCTTTACCAGCGCCTCCTTGGACGCCGGGACGGGTATGTCCCGCTCGACGATCTCCATTTTGCCGATTCCGGTCATTACCGCGACTTTCATCTTTCCCCGCATAAGAGCCTCCCGCGCATAACTGGGGGCGGCCCGAAACTCCGGGTTCCGGCCCCCCATACGTACCGTTATGGTAATGAGGCCGCGCCGGTGGCGCAAGGCGGGCGGGGACCGCGCGGACCGCTGTCAAAGCTTTTCTATGCGGCACAACTCCAGTTCCCGCAGCCGCCCTTCGTCCGTTTTAACGCGGAGGTTCTTCTCGTGGGTGGGGATCACCAGCCCCTTGGGGCCGTCCTTGGCCCGGCGCAGGTACTTTACCGGGGTGTAGAACAGATCCCCTTCGCCGTTGTTGCGGCCCTTCGAGTAAAAAATCGCCAGGTTTCCCGCGTCCAGCAGGATATCCAGGGGCACGGTCTTGCCGGAACGGTATTTGACGAACACGTAGGCGCCGGGGTAATCCCTGGCGTGGAGCCAGAGGTCGTTGCCCTTTACGTGACGGCGGAGCAGGGCGTCGTTTTCCGCCGCATCCCTGCCCACAATGATAAGCCAGTCGTTCCGCCTGAACGAAAGCCCCGGACGCTTCCGGTCGCCCGGCAGCGCGGGGGCAGGGCCTGCGCCCCGCATGATCTTCTGCAAGACCAGGGGGTTGGTCTCCGCCAGGAGGGCGTTCATGGCCTCTTCCAGCTTCAAGAGTTCCGCCTCCCCCCGGGCGATCTCCTGCCTGACATCCTCAAGGCCCCGCTTCGCCTTGCGGTAGCGCTCGTAGTAGCGTTCTGCCTGGCCGGGGCCGTCCAGGCCCTCCTCCAGTTGGATGCGGACCCGCCCCCCCCTGTAAAAGTCTTCCGCCTCCAGCCAGCGGTCCCCCGGCGCAATACGGGACAGGCCGGCCAGGATGATGTCCCCGTACTGTTTAAGGTTTTCCGCGGAGGCGAAGTCCCCCTCCTTGGCCTTTAGCTTTTCCAGGGAGGCCGAAAGCCGGCCGATCTTGCCCTCCCAGTTCCGCCGCACCTGCTCCCGCAGGGATTCCAGGGAAAGGCCCCCCCCCTGCTCGGCGTAAAAGGCGTCGACCCTCTCGTTATACGAAGGATCCCGGCCCCCGTCCGGGCGGCCCTCCTCAGACGGGCGGCCCTCCTTGGACGGGCAGCCCTCCCCGGCGGGATTCGGACGAAAATCCCGGACGCTGAAGTCCCTTCCGCCGGGCCCGTGCGGGGCCAGGGTTTCCTCCGGCGCGTAGCGGCCGCCGGTCTGCTCCCCCCGCCGCACCCGGAGCCTTACGATCCGGTTGTCCCCCAGTTGGACGGCCTCCTCGATCCAGCCGTTGGTGATCCGGGAGTTGAGGAATTCGGCGAAACGCAGGGGCTTGTCGCTTTTGGGGACGGCCCGGAAGGTTTCGTGGATCCGGCAGGCGCCGGGGCTAAGGGAGACAAGCACCGTTTTGCTCGCGCCCCTGCCGTGGACCCGCAGGGCGATCACGTCAAAGGCGCTTTGCAGGGCCTTTTGGATCTGGCAGCCTTCCAGTTCCAGCTCGGAGAGGACGCAGTCTATTTCTTTCCAGTTGAGGGACATAACACTCCGCGTATCGCTGATATACTACCGGGATAGCCGTTATAATACAACGAATGAAACGGTTCCTTTTTTGCCTGCCCGGCGTTTTCCTGATCGGCTCCCCGCTCCCCGCCGCAGGCCCCGCGGGCCGGGAAGCGCCGGACCCGAACTACCGGGAAGCCGCCCGCATCGCCGCGTCCCTTGACGATTCCACCCTCGCCTCCCAGGTGATCAGGAGCGGCGTGGACGGGAAGTCCGGCCTGGACGCGGACATGAGGCGGATTCTGGCGGACTGCCCGCCGGGGGCCATCATTCTGTTCAGATACAACCTGGACAGCCCCAGGGACAAGGCCCGCGCCTTTATCGGCGAGTGCCGGGATCTGACGGCCTCCGCCGTCGCGGCAAAGGCCGGGGGCACGGCCATCCCCCCCTTTATCGCCGCCGACCACGAGGGGGGGCAGGTACACCGCTTCGGGCCGGGGATCGGCCGCCTGCCCGCCGCCGCGTCCTGGGGGGAGCGGGCGGAACTGGAGGGGAGCGCGGCGGCCCTCGCCGCGCTGGAGGAAGCCGCCTACGAATCGGGCGCGGAGATCCGGGACCTGGGGCTTACGCTGGTCCTGGGCCCCGTAGCCGAGCCGCTGAACGACGACAACCGCCTCTTCCTGGAGGATCGCGGCTTTAGCGCCGAACCCGGCTTTACCGCCGAGGCCGCTGCGGCCTATATCCGGGGCATGGAGCGCGCCGGGCTGGGCTGCGTGGCAAAGCACTTCCCCGGCAACTCCGGCGCGGACCCCCACCGGGGCGTCTCGGTCCTGTCCGGGAGCCGCGAGGCCCTGGCACTGGCGGCCCAGCCCTTCGCCGCCCTTATCAGCGGCGGGGCCCCCCATGTCACGGGGATCATGGTCTCCCACGCGCTGGTCCCCGCCTGGGACGCGGAGCGGATCGGGAGCCTTTCCCCGGCCCTTATCGGCCGCTGGCTGCGCGGGGACCTGGGCTTTGGGGGCATCGTGCTGGCGGACGATTTTTCCATGGCGGCCTCCCGGGCAAACCCCGAAGAAGCGGCGGTCATGTCGCTGGCGGCGGGAGCGGACATGGTGATGGCATGGCCCTCCGGCCTGCGGAAGCTGCGGGGGGCCATCCTGGCCGCCCTGGAACAGGGGACCCTGAGCCGCCGGCGCCTTGAGGAAGCGGCCGCCCGGATCATCGCGGAAAAGATACGCCTGGGGATCGTCCCCCCCTCCTCCGGCTGGCAGGCCGATTAGGCCGGGCCTCCAGAAAGTCCAGCAGGGGCCTCTCCCAGCCCCCCTCCCCCCCGTTGAGGAAACTCCGGTACAGATCCAGGATATGCCCCCGGATCGCCTCCGCCGCCTCATCGCCAATCCGGGGCAGGCTGCGGACGCCCCCCTCGCCGAAAAGCCGGGCCGCGAAATCCTCCGCCTCTTCCGGGGGGAACGCGGCCCTGTCGAAGCGGGTCATGGCGTACATCGCCGCAGCCACGCAGTTCACGCTGTGCTGTTTGACGTAGAGGATCGCCTCCGTAATATCCAGTGCCCCCCGGCGGCATTCCTCCGCCCGCAGGGAACCCTCCGCCCCGGCGCCAAGGCCCTCCAGGGCCCGCGCAAAGCGGGTGTAGGTCAGGATCACCACCATGACGTGGAGGCTGGGGACACACATCAAATGGGGATCGAACAGGTGTATCAGCAGGAAGCGGAAGTTCCCGATGTAGAAGGGGCGGCGGGTGGTGGAAAGGTTCTTCCGGTAGACCGTCCCCGCGAAACGGTACAGATCGCCCATGGAATCCAGAAAGCCCGCCGCCGCGCCCCGCGCCCCCTCGCCGAAGCGCCCAAGCAGGAAGCCGAGCGCCCGCACCCACAGGCCCACAAAGTCCAGGTAGACAACAACCCAGCCGGGGCTGAAGGGGATAAGGCCGTCCAGTTCGTGGTCCGCCTCCGAAACGGGGATGCGCCCCGCGTTAAAGCGCCGCGCCAGGGCCGCCCTGTACTGGCAGAAGAAAAAGTTGTAAAAAATCGAGCCCACGCAGCGGCGCAGCCGGGGACGCAGACGCCGGTCCGCCAAAACCTTGACAAAAACAAACCACTCCGAAACATCGGCTATTTTTTTTACTGTCGCCATAGACACGGGTATGATAGCGGATAGGGGCCGCCTCTGTCATGCAGGGCCGGCGCGTATACTCACCGCGTATGCGCGAAGCGCACGCTCCAGGCAAACTTCCCGCTTTTCTTCGGCCGGTGCGCCAAACGGCAGATCCGCCCCTCAGCGTCCCAGCCGTATGAAACGCATAAGCGGCCGCCATTGAAGGAATAGTTTTATGTAAATATTGTCCG
>JAISMQ010000104.1 GCA_031276685.1 Treponema sp.
GACCTGGCGGTCCGCATGCTGGAGCCCTACCAGGGCCGTTTCTACGATCCCTGCTGCGGTTCCGCCGCCTTTCTGGCCGGGGCTGCGGATTTCGCCGCCGGCCGGCAGGGGAAGCCTGCGGAGCTTTCGTTCTACGCACAGGAACGCAGCGTAGAAGCCTGGCGCTTCGCCGGCATGAACCTGATGGTCCGGGGCATCGATACCGCAGATATACTGTTGAACCCGGACAGCCCCCTGCAGCGGGACCAGCACCGGGATCTACGGTTCGACTTTATAACCGCCTGCCCGCCCTCCGGCGAGAATCCCGGATCCTGGGTACAGTACGCGCTGGACCGGCTCTCCCCCGCCGGGCTTGGGGCCGTCGTGCTGCCCCGGAGTTCCCTCAACTCGTTCCGGGAAAGCGACCGGGAGACACGCCGGGCCCTGGCGGAAGGGCGCCTGCTTGACTGCGTGGTGAACCTTCCCCCCCGGATCTGCGGCATCCCAAACCCCTGTATCTGGCTTCTTTCCCGGGCAAAGGCCGGACGGGGCCGCCGCGCCGATGAGATCCTCTTTATCGACGCCCGCCAGTTGGGGCGGGGCCGGGGAAGGCGGCATTGGGAATTTTCTGCCGAGGATATCAACCGCATCGCCCGGACCTACCACAACTGGCGCTTCCCCAAGGCCGCCCCCTACCGCGACCTGCGCCAGTTCGCAGTATCCGTGTCCCTGGCCCAGATCCGGGAAACGCGCTACAACCTTAACCCCGCGTTTTACCTGGGGATTCCCGAAACTGCGGAAGACAGCGGCCACGCAGGCCGTTTTGCCGCCCTGCGCGCGGAATTCGAAGAACTGGTCCGGGAAGATTCCCGGCTAAGCCGGCAACTGGTAGAGAATCTGCGGAAGATAAGGCTTGAGGACTAGGATGGCCCGAACAGTAATACTGCGCCTGGGGGATATAGTCCGGTTTTATGACGAAAGGCGGGCCAGCCTGTCCCGGCGGCAGTGCGAACAGCAGCCCGGCGAATTCCCCTACTACGGGCCCCAGGGGATCGCCGCCCGCATCGGCAGTTTTGCTTACGAGGGGGAATACCTGCTGCTTGCCGATGCCCCGCCGCGCAATCCCCTTTCCGCCGCAGCCTTTGCGGTAAGCGGGCGGTTTTCCGCCAGCACCCGCGTTCACGTGCTGGCCTGTGTCGAGGAAGTTGAACCGCGCTTTCTCTGCCGCTGTCTTAATGCCCTTCCCCGCGCCGCGTTGTTCCGCTCCCAGCGGCCGGAAGACTTGGACAGCATTGAAATTGCCCTGCTGCCGCTGGAAGACCAGCGGCAGATCCTTGCCGCACTTGCGGACATTGAAATGAAAACGGCGCTGCTGCGGGATCAAAACCGGGTCCTGAACGCGATGGCCCAATCCCTGTTTGATCACTGTTTTGTCTTTGGCGGGGGGAAACCCCGGCCCCTGGGGGATTTTGCCGTTTTCCGCGCCGCCGGTTTGGACGCCGCGCCCGGACCAGGCGCGGGGCCGGGCGCGGTTTTGGACGCCGCTTCGGGCGCGGGGCCAGGCTCGGATACGGCTTTCCGCGGCCTTCTGCTCAGCCCCCGGGAGGGGCTGCCGCCCCTGTTTGCCCGCCTGCTGGTAAAAAATCCCGAGTTTCTTGCCTATGCGGAAAGCTGCCTGGAACACCGGGGGGGCGGGAGGCGTCTTAACGCGGAACGGCTTATGGCCTTTGAACTTAGCGGCCCCTCCGGGGACCGGGCCGCTGGCAGGGTTTTTGACGGCGCTTCTTTCCCCGCCGGAGCCTACCCGGAGTTCGCCGCCTTTGCCCTTAACGCGGAAAAAAAACTCGCCGCCAATAACGCGGAACTTAAACTTTTGGCGGATATCGAACAGAGCCTGTTCCCGTCTTAGCATCGTTAGCACGATAGTCTGTCCGGGTTAATCCGGGGGCGCCCTCCGCAGAGGGGGGAGGCTTCCCCCCGCTATGCTGCTCTAATAGGTAACGATGATGGCGTGGAAGACGAGGGGGGCGCTGCCGGTGTTTTTTATGCTGTGGGAAGCGCCGTTTCCGGTGATTATTGTGTCGCCGGGTTTGACCTGTTTGACGGCGCCGTTGTCGTTAACCTCGCCGCTGCCGGAAAGGATAACGAAGTATTCGGTTTCGTTATCGTGGCGGTGGTAGCCGATGGAATCGCCGGGGAGCAGTTCCAGCTCGGCCAGCATGCGGATGTTCTTTTCCTGTTCGCAGTCGGCTAAATAGGTAAAACGGACGGATCCTTCGCCGCCCCGCAGCTTTTCCTTGGTGTCTTTTTTCATGGTTTCGCGTTGATTGATCATACTACCCTCCGGGTTTTGGATTGTGTTATACTAGCAGGGCGGAAGCAATAAGTAAAGCGGATGGGGCGGGATGCTGATGGATGATTTTTTGGGGCTGGTTTTTTTGAACAACACGGTACGGCAGTGGTTTATTAGCGCGGCTTTTGTTCTGGGGGGGCTGGCGGCGGGGAAGATCTGTTCTTTTGCGATGCGGGGGATTCTCCGCCACATCTGCCGGAAAACCAGTACCG
>JAISMQ010000012.1 GCA_031276685.1 Treponema sp.
TCACCCGAACGGGCAACCACGATTTCCCCGGTGTCCTCCAGGTGGCGGATAATCGAAACGATCTTCTGCTGGGATTCCTCAACGTCTTTAAGGCGGACCGGGCCCATGAACTCCATGTCTTCCTTGAGCATGCTTGCGGCGCGCTTGGACATGTTGCGGAATATTTTATCCTGCACCTCGGTGTCCACCGATTTAAGGGCTTTGGAAAGCTCCTGGGAGTCCACTTCCCGCAGCACTTTCTGAATGGCCCGGTCGTCCAGCATGACAATGTCCTCGAAGACGAACATCCGCTTCTTGATGTCCTCCGCCAGTTCCGGGTCTTCGTCTTCCAGAGCTTCGATGATCTGCTTTTCCGAGGCCCGGTCCACCAGGTTGAGAATCTCGACAATGCTGTCAACGCCGCCGGCGGTGGTGTAGTCCTCGCTCGACAGGGTCGAAAGCTTCTTCTCCAGCACCCGCTCAACCTCCCGCAGGACTTCCGGGCTGGTACGGTCCATCGTGGCGATACGGCGGGACACATCGCTCTGCACCTCGTTGGGCAGGTTCTGCAAAATAACCGACGCCTTGTTCGGTTCCAGATAGGCCAGAATAAGGGCTATGGTCTGGGGATGCTCCTGCTGGATAAAGTTCAGCAGATGGGCCGGATCGGTACGGCGGATAAAGTCGAAGGGCCGTACCTGCAGGCTGGAGGTAAGGCGGTTGATAATGTCGATGGCCTTCTGGCTTCCCAGCGATTTTTCCAGAAGCTCCCTGGCGTAGTCGATGCCCCCCGTGGTGATGAACTGGTTGGCCATCATCAGTTCCTGGAACTCCTGGAGGATGGCGTCCTTCTGATCGGGCTCTATGGTCTCCATCCGGGCTATCTCAAAGGTCAGGGTTTCAATTTCGTCTTCCCGCAGGTACTTGAAGATCTCGGCGGAGATTTCCGAACCGATGGAAACGAGGAAAATAGCCGCCTTCTGGCGGCCGTTGAATTCTTTGGCGCCCTTTTTTTTGCCCGGCGTCTGAGCCGGGGCCGATGATCCGGCCGCCGGCGCCGCTGCTTTCGCCATGTTTTATTCCTCCAAAAGCCAGGTTCTGATAAGCTGGGCCACGTCTTCCGGATGTTCCTTGGCCATGTTGGCCACGTTCTCCTGCAGATCCAGGCGCGCCCGCTCCTCGACGGAGATGGACACATCCACCCCCTCCTCTTCCGCCTGGGCGATGGCGCTCTCCCGGATCGCCTGTTCCCGCCGGGCCCGCTCGTCTTCGGCAAGCCGGCGGCGGCGTTCCATCTCCCGGCTGATCGCCCGGAAAATGATGAAGGAGAGCAGCAGCACCGCCACGCCGATGAGGAATATCACCAGGGTGGTCTGGAACTGCTTCTGCCGGAAGTAGGCGGCGTCTTCTTCCTTGAACTGGCTGGTCCTGTCAAACGGGATATTCTGAACGGTTACCGAATCCCCCCGGGCGGCGTTGTAGCCCACCGCGTTCTGCACCAGAAGCTGGGCGGATCGCAACTGTTCCGGCGGCACCGGGATGTAATCCCGCTCAATGGAACCGTCCAGCGCGACAACGGGGGCCTTGCTGTCATCGTACTTCCACTTCCACTGCCCGTCGATGTTCACCGAAACGGTAACCCGGTCTATCTGGGGGCTCCGTTCCTCCTGGGATTTTTCGCTGTTAACAACCTCGTTGTGAACCTTTGTTTCCTGCTTCATGGATCCGTAGAGATTCGACATGTCCTTGAAGGCGGGAGGGGTCTGGCCTTCCACGCCGGCGGGGCCTTCCGGGTTGAAACCGGTCCCCGTCCAGGTGGTGTCGGAGGTGCTTTCTGAAATAGTAAAGGAGTTCACCTGTTCCGAATCATCGTAGGGCAGGCCGGGGGTCCGTTCCTTGGTAACGATGGGGGAGTAATTTTCCCGCGCAATGGTCTTCTTGGACATGTCCATGTCGATTTTAATATTTAGATCCCGGACCCGGTCGGTGCCAAAGGTTACCTGCAGGGCGGCAAGAACCTGGGCGCGGTACTTTGCCTCCAGGGTCTGGATAATTTTGTTTTCCCGTTCAATCAAGACAAGGCGGTCTGCGGCCGCCATGTTCTCGAAGTCGTTCAGGACATTCCCGGCCTGGTCGGTAATGACGATGTTGCCGTCCGTCAGCCCCTCGATGGCAAAACGGAGCAGTTTTTGGATCCCTTCGATTTTTTTGCGGTTGGTGGTAATATCGCTGCCCGGCCGGGGCGTAATGATAACGCTGGCGGTAGTCGGGTTCTGCTCGGAACGGAACAGGGTCCGCTCGGGAAAGACCACCGTCACGTCGGCGTCGTCCACTTCGTCCAGGGACTTGATAAGGTCCGTAACCATCCCGGTCTGGGCGCGGCGGAAGTTGACGTTCCTCTCAAAATCCGTAATGGTCCACCGTTCCTGGTCAAAGATCGCCCACGGGTCCGTCCCGGCGGGAATAAGATCCTCCCGGACCAGCAGGGATCTAAGCCGCCGCGCCGTTTGCTCGTCGGCAACCTGGATCACCCCGGCAGCCGTCACCTGGGTCCGTATTCCCTCTTCGTTGATCCTGGTTATGATCTGATCGCGGACCGCCTCGTCCTGAATGGGCACGTCGATAACGGCCACCATCGTGGGGACCGAGGAGATCGAAAGCAGGGCGACAATGCCCCCTATGACCGCCAGGACTATCGCCCCCAGAATGATCCGCTGCGTCAGCGTAAATTTTTTCCACAGCCCCTGTATCTGGGCCGCCAGTTTTTTTAACCAATCCATATTCCCCCCCGGATATGTACGGCTTTACCGTAAGTGTTTTTTGCTGATACGAGGCCCGTTACCGCGTATTGATAATATCCTTCCAGCCCTGGACCAGCCGGCTTAAAATGTCGCGGCTAATGTCCAGGGCCATGCTTGCCTTGGCCTGGGCGATGGTAATATCGTGGGTATCCACCGAATCCGGTTCGATAATGGCCCGCTGCGCCAGATCGGAGGCAAAGACATCCAGCGCCGACACTTCGTCCAACGCCTGGAGCATCGCTTCTTCAAAAAGGCCCGCCCGGGTTACCGCCCCCGCCCCGGTAATTTTTTCAAGGCTGATAACGCTTTCCCCTACCGGCCCGGTAAAACCCCCCGGCCGCGTAAAGGCGTCAGCAGTCAGGTGCTTCTCGTGGGTAAGCCTCAGTTCCCCGGCAGACCAAGCGCCGTCTATACTGTTCACGTTCATTGTTCCCCCCCGTTCGCTCCGCCCTCAAGCGTAATTCCCCGTTAGCGGCCCCCTATTTCAAGGGCCCGCTGAAACATGGCTTTGGATCCGTCGATGATCGAGGCGTTGGCCTCGTAGGCCCGGCCTGCGGCGATCAGATCAACCATCTCGGTAACGATATCCACATTCGGCATTTCCACATAACCCGTCCTGGGACCCGACTTGATCGCGTCCGGGTGGGTAGGATCGTAGACCAGCTTGTTTTCCGACGCCGTGTCCTTCTGTATCTCCAGAACCCTTACCCCCTTTCCCATGCCGTTGTCCAGGGAGTCGGGCAGAAAGGGGGACCGCCAGTAGGGGCCTTCGGTAACGGGCCGCAAAACCACCCGGCTGCGGCGGTAAGGCCCGCCTTCGCTGGTGCGGGTGGTGGATACATTGGCGATATTGTCCGCGATCACGTCGTGGCGGAGCCGCTCGGCGCTCATCCCGGTGGCGGCGATACTGATCGAGCTAAAGATTCCCATTGGCGTTCCTCCTTACCCGCTTAGCGCAGGGCCCGGCTTATCTGGCCAAATTCAAAGGCCGCGGCCTGGGCCAGCAAAGTATAACTCATCTGATTCTCCAGAGCGGCGGTCAGTTCCTGTTCGGGATCAACGTTGTTCCCGTTGTTGTTGTAGGTACTGGTATAGTCCAGCACCCGCCGGGGCTCTACGTCCCGGTAATCCCGTTCCCGCCAGTTGGGGATATGCCTCGGATCGGCCAGGTTCAGTTCCAGGGCCGGGCGGTTCTTTTCGGTATCAAGCGCCCGTTTTAGTTCGGCCTCGAAATTCACGATCTGCCGTTTGTAGTTGGGTACCTGCGAATTGCTCATGTTGTGGGCAATTACATCGCGGCGGATCAGGCTGGCATCGATAGCCCGGTGCCAAAGCTCCACCGTCTTTTCAAAACTGTTCGTTATCACGGTTCCGGCCCTCCCCTCTGATCATCGGCCCTTTTTCCGCCGGGATTTAGAGTATGTACCTGCCCAAATCCTGGTCTTTTACCACCCCGGCAAGCTTTTCATCAACGTACTCCGGGGTAATGGATACTACCGCCGGGGAAATGTCCGGCGCCTCGAACGAAAGCCCTTCCAGCAGGGTTTCCATAATCGTGTGGAGCCTGCGCGCCCCGATATTCTCCAGCCGGGAGTTTACCTCCGCGGCCAGGGCGGCAAGCCGCTTTATCGCCGCCGGGCTAAAGCTGACCTCGATCCCTTCGGTGGAAAGGAGGGCGATGTACTGTTTGGTCAGGGCGTTCTTGGGTTCCGTAAGGATCCGCAAAAAGTCTTCCTCGCCCAGGGAATCCAGTTCCACGCGCAGCGGGAAACGGCCCTGCAGTTCGGGGATCAGGTCCGAAGGCTTGCTGATGTTAAAGGCCCCCGCCGCGATAAAGAGAATATGGCTGGTGTTGACGGGCCCCCACTTGGTGTTGACCGTGGCCCCCTCCACAATGGGAAGAATGTCCCGCTGCACCCCCTCGCGGCTTACGTCGGGGCCGCCGCCCCGCTGGCCTTTGACCGCTATCTTGTCGATCTCGTCGATAAAGACGATCCCCGTCTCTTCCACCCGCTGCCGGGCTTCGTCGCTTACCCTGTCCCAATCGATAAGCTTTTCCGCCTCTTCGTTGATCAGGACCTCCCGCGCCCGCCTGACGCTGAGGACCTTGTTCTTCTGACTCCCCCCCAGGACATTTACCAGTTCGGAAATGCCGGTCCCGAATTCGCCCAGGCCGGTCATCATGTCCATGCCGGGGAACTGCGGGGTCTGGCTTACCGAAATTTCCACGGTACGGTCCTCAAGCTTCCCCTCCCTGAGCATGACCCTGAGCTTGTCCCTGGTGTCCCCCGCGTCCTTCGCGTTCCCGGCCTCCGGTTCGGCCTCCGGCTGTTCGGGGGCGGCCTGGTCCGCGGCGCTGTCGCCGCTGTCCGGAATCTGCTTGGAAAGGGGGAGGCCCACCTGGATGGTCGCCCCCATGATCCCCAGCTTTCCGTTGTTGTTGATGGAGAAGGGGCGGACCATGGGGCCGGGCCTGGGCTTGGCGTCCCGGTTTTTTTGCCCGGCAGCGGCAGCAAAAGGTCCAGCAGGGCTTCTTCCGCCCGTTTTTCCGCCTCCGCCTTTACCTAGTCCTGCATCTCCTGCTTCACCATCTGGAAGCCCACGGCGGCAAGATCCCGGATCATGGACTCCACGTCCCGCCCAACGTAGCCCACCTCGGTATACTTGGTGGCCTCCACCTTGATGAACGGGGAAAGGACCAGCTTGGCAAGCCGGCGGGCAATCTCGGTCTTTCCCACCCCCGTGGGGCCGATCATGAGGATGTTCTTGGGGGTAATGTCCTCCCGCATATCCGGTTCCAGCTTGAGCCGCCTAAGCCGGTTCCTCAGGGCCACCGCCACCGCCCGCTTGGCCTTCTTCTGCCCCACTATGTACTTGTCAAGTTCCGCCACAATTTCCCGGGGGGAAAGCCCTTCCCCCTGCGAAATCGCCGCGCCAAGGCCGGCCTGGCCTTCCTTCACGATCTGGTCCCCCATTACGATACCCCTACCTTTTCGCGGCCCCCGGCCGCGCCGTATACCCGAACATGAAGCGAAGCCTCATGGCAATTCCTCGACAGTGATCCTGTTGTTGGTGTAGATGCAGATGGCCCCGGCGATGCCAAGGCTCTTCTCCGCAATCTCCAGGGCGGAAAAGCCGCGCCCCTCAAGAACGGCCAGGGCCGCGGCGTAGGCGTAATTCCCCCCCGATCCGATGGCAAGGGCGTCCCCCTCCGGTTCGATCACGTCCCCCGTCCCCGATATTAAAAGGGTGGCGCTAAGATCCGCCGCCAAAAGCAGGGCTTCCAGACGCCGCAGGGCCCGGTCGGTCCGCCATTCCTTGGCCAGCTCCACCGCCGCCCTGCGGAGATCCCCGGAGTACTCCTTCAGCTTTTCCTCGAAACGGTCGAACAGCGTAAAGGCGTCGGCGGTGGCGCCGGCGAAGCCGCAGAGGACCTTGCCGTCCGCCAGACGGCGCACCTTGCGGGCGTTGTTCTTCATTACCGTCTCCCCCATCGTCACCTGCCCGTCCCCGGCCATGGCGACTTTGCCGTTGCGCCGCACCGCCAGTACCGTTGTGGATCGCACTTCCGCGCCCCTGTTATTGCTCACTCATCACTCCTTACCCCGCGCGCTTCAGCCGTGGGGATGCGCCTTTGCGTAGACTTTTTTAAGCCGCTCAATATCCACATGGGTATAGCGCTGGGTCGTGGAAAGGCTGGCGTGGCCCAGCAGTTCCTGCACCACCCTTACGTCACAGCCCGAATTCACCAAATGGGTAGCAAAGCTGTGGCGCAGGCTGTGCGGATGAATGTGCTTGCCCAAACCGGAACGTTCCGCGTATCTGGCGATGATCCACCGCACGCCGGGGATCGAAATGGCCCCGCCGTTGCGGTTGACAAAGAGTCTGTCCTCAGGCTGCTTCCCGTCCGCCTTGATCCGATTCTGCCGTTCAGGCAGGTAGATTGCCAGGGCTTCCCGGGCCTCGTCGGAAAAAAACACAAAGCGCTCCTTGTTCCCCTTGCCGATAACGCGCCCGCCCCCCAGATTGGGTTCAAGCCTGGGCAGGGAAAGCGACACCAGTTCGGAGATCCGCAGCCCTGCGGAATACATGACCAGGATCAGGGCCTTGTCCCGGGAGGGCCACAGGATCCCCGCGGTTTCCGGAAGCACGGCAAAGCGGGCCATCTCCGGCTCCCAGAGAAAGCTGGGCAGGTTCTGCGGGCTCTTGAGGTTCCGCAGGGCGGCGCAGGGGCTGTCCTGCCGGCGGCCGAAACGGACCATCCAGCGGTAAAAGCCCCGGATGGAAGACAGCGCGCGGTTCACGCTCACCGTCGCGGACCCTTCCGCGCTTTGATCGGCGACAAAGCCCCGCAGTTCCCCGGCGTTCAGCTTTTCCAGGTCCAGCGCGAAATTGGCGCAGTAGGCGGCAAAACGGGAAAGGTCCTTCCGGTAGGCCTCGACGGTCCGGTCGGAAACCCCCCGTACCGCCTTCAAATAGGAAAGGTACTCCCCAATGACGGCGGGGCAGCCCTCCGCAGCGGGACAACCGGCGCCGGACTTATTCTTCATGTTCGCCGCCTTCCCCGGAATCGGCGACGACAGGTTCCTCATCGTCGCTGTGGAGGTAATCGCAGTCCGGATTGATACACGCCTTATGGTAGCCGTTCTTCTTGTCGTACTTTTCCACCAGGAACTGGCCGCACTTGGGGCAGTCCTGGCTGATGGGCTTGTAGTGGCTGATAAAATCGCAGTCCGGATAGTTGGTACAGCCGTAAAATTCCTTGCCCCTGCCCCGGTTTTTCCGGGCCACAATATCGCCGCCGCACTTGGGGCACTTTGCCAGCGGGATGGATTTGGTGTTCCTGCACTCGGGAAAACCGGAACAGGCAAGGAAAAACCCGAAACGGCCCAGCTTCTTCACCATGGGCTTGCCGCATTTTTCACAGACATAGTCGGTGGGCTCGTCCAAAGAACCCTTGTAGGATTCCAGGGTCTTCCCCACGTTATCCAGGCGGTCCTTAAAGGGATCCCAGAATTCCCGGATCATGTCCGGCCATTTGATGGCGTTATCCTCCACCTTGTCAAGCTTGTTTTCCATGTCGGCGGTAAAGGCGGCGTCAACGTAGTGGGGAAAGTACTCCACCAGCATGTCGTTTATCAGCCTGCCCAGCACCGTGGGAACCAACTGCTTGTTGGAGCGGGTCACGTAGTAGCGGTCCAGCAGCACCGAGATAATCGGCGCGTAGGTGGAAGGCCGGCCGATGCCCTTTTCCTCGAGAACCCGCACGATGGAAGCATCGGTGTAGCGGGGCGGCCCCTGGGTAAAGTGCTGGTCGGGGTCGAACTTGTCCACGTTCACCGTGTCCCCGGTTGTAAGGGACGGGTAGGGATTGCCCTTTTCGTCCTTGCCGGAAAGAAGCTTGATAACCTTGTAGAAGCCCTTTTCGATAAGCTTGGTCCCCGTGATCCTGAACAGGGCCTCCCCAGCGGCGATGTCGGCGCTCAAGGCCCGGTTCTTGGCATTGGTCATCTGGCTGGAAACAAAACGCTCCCAGATAATCGTGTAGAGCCGCAGTTGATCCCGCGACAGGTACTCCTTCATCGAATCGGGGGTGTAGCTTACAAAGGTGGGCCGGATCGCCTCGTGGGCGTCCTGGGCCTTTTTCCCGACCGAGTATTCGTTCGGTTTTTCGGGAAGCTCGCCGGGGTAGTTCTTGCCCAGCCATTCCCGCAGCTCGCCAAGGGCGGTCTGGGATATCCGCACCGAGTCGGTACGCATGTAGGTGATAAGCCCGACCCGGGAAGCGCCGAGGTTGATCCCCTCGTACAACTGCTGGGCCACCTGCATGGTCTTGCGGGCCGTAAAGCCCAGGCGGTTTGCCGCAGTCTGCTGCATCTGGCTGGTGGTAAACGGGGGCCGGGGCCGTACGATCCTGTCGGTCTCCCGGACTTCCTGAACCACGCAGTCCGCGTTCTTTATCTCGTCTATAATTTTATTAACCGATTCCTCGGTCTTCAGTTCCGGCTTGACCCCCCGCCAGCTTACAAGCTGGGAACTAAACGCAAAACGCCCCAGCCTAAAGTCCGCGTCCAGGGTCCAGTACTCCTCCGGGGTAAAGGACTCAACCTCCTTTTCCCGTTCGCAGATTATCCGCAGGGCCACGGACTGCACCCTGCCTGCGGAAAGGCCGTTTTTCACCTTTTTCCAGAGCAGGGGCGAAAGGTTGTAGCCCACAAGACGGTCCAGAACCCGCCGGGCTTTTTGGGCGTTTACCAGGTCCTCGTTAATATCCTGGGGTTTTACCACCGCGTCCAGAACAACCTGGGGGGTAATCTCGTTGATGCTGATCCGCCGGACCGGGACCTTGTCGGTCTTCGCGGTAATGGCGTTCCGCAAATGCCAGGCAATCGCCTCCCCTTCCCGGTCCGGGTCGCTTGCCAGCAGAACCATGCCGGATTTTTTCGCGTCCCCCTGCAGTTCCTTGAGCAGCTTTGAACGCCCCCGGACGGTGATATACTCAGGCTCGAAGTTGTTATCCACGTCGATGGCAAGCCGCGACTTGGGCAAGTCGATAAGATGACCTATACAGGCCTTGACGGTATAGGCCGAACCCAGGATCTTCTGGACCGTTTCCGCCTTGTGGGGAGACTCCATAATGATAAGGGTCTTTTTTTCCGGCGCTTTGGCGGGCCGCTTTCCGGCGGCGCGCGGCGCGCCCTTCCCGGACTTGGCGCTTTTAGTTTTACTGCTCTCTGCCTTTACTGCCATTCGTTTTTCCTTCACCGTATCGCCAATTGCCGGGCCAGAGAATCGGCAAGGGCCCTGCCGGTGGAACCGGCGCAGGCTTCCGCCTGGCCCCCTTGTCCCGGATTTTCCCCAAGGCCCCATTCCCGTACTATATCAGATGCGGAAGATATGATCTTAGCCCCCTCTTCCGCCAGGCGGGCCGTCCCCCCGGCGCCCAGCCCTGCGGACGAAACCCACAGATCCCGGCCATGCTCAAGCGCGAAGCGGGCGGTTATCAGCGCCCCCGACGCGGCGGGGGCCTCCACGATCAGGGTCCCCCGCGCCAGGGCGGAGATGATCCGGTTCCGGGCGGGGAAGTGCCACTTTTGGGGGCCGGTCCCGGGGGGGTACTCCGAAAGGAGGCCCCCGCCGCCTTCCAGGATCCTCAGCGCCAGCGGGCGGTTCGACGCGGGGTAGATCCCGTCCACCCCGGAACCCAGAACCGCGTAGGTCCTGGCCCCCCCCTCCAGGTTCCCCCGGTGGGCCGTGGCGTCAATACCCAGGGCAAGGCCGGAAACCACGGAGATCCCCTGCAGCCCAAGGCCGCGCCCCAGATCGAAGGCCGCTTTAAGGGCCGCGCCGCCGGGCCGCCGGGTCCCCACCACGGCCGCCAGCGGCTTGTCCCCGTCAGGCAGGGCCCCCCGGTAAAAAAGCAGGGCCGGCGGATCGTAGATCTCCCGCAGCAGGGGCGGATAGGAGGCCGACACCAGGGGCACCCAGCGGATGCCAAGCTTCGCCGCGTTCGCGGCGTCCCGCTCCGCGGAAAGGCGGACGGCGTCCATATCGGCAGGCCGCCCCAGGGGGCGGCCCAGCAGGGCCTCCAGTTCCCGGCCCGGCATACGGGCCAGATCCTCCTCCCCCCGGAGTTTTCTGCACAGTTCCGCCCGTTCTACGGGCCGCAAACCGGGGATCCGGACGATCATCAGATCGAGCAAGCCGCGGTCCATTATCGCATCAGCCCCAACACGTAGTCCCGGTTGCTGCGGGCCTCGGCCTGTTTCGCGGTATCTTTGGTGGACACTACGATACGGTCGTACAGATCCACCGCCTTTTCGTAATCCCCGGTCATATAATAGGCGCGGGCCAGGGCAAACATGGCGTCCGTATCCCGGCTCATAAGCTCCAGGTACCTTTCCAGGTGGGGGACAGCCTCCGCAGGCCGTTCCAGTTCAAAGGTGTAGAGGATCCCCAGGCCGTAACGGGGTTTGGCGTTGGCATTGTCAAGTTCGATGGCCCGCGTATAGGCCCGTTCCGCCCTCGCGTAATACTGCGCCTGTTCGGCCTGAAACCCCGCCTGCGGCGTGGCAAAGCCCAGCGCGTTTTTCGCCACATTGGCGGCGGAAACCCCGGCCAGGTAGAAAAGAGTCGGATCCTCCCCGTTGTACCGGATCGCCATGTCCAGCGCGTCCAGCGCGTCACGGTGCATCCCCTTGTCCGCCAGCCGTACCGCCAGTATCTTCCAATAGGTCCCGGTCTGGGCGGCGTCCCGCACATGCTCTTCCACCGCCTCCTCGTAGATGGCGATAGCCGCGCGGAGCCCTTCAACCGTAGCGGGGATTCCCCCGCGGGGGCTCAGCTCCGCGATACGCCGCGCCAGCTCGTAGCGGCTTTTCTGCCGTTCGGCAAGGTACACGCCCAGGACCAGGCCCGCGACTGCCAGTACCGCCGCCGCCCCCAGTACCGTCCCGCGTTTCAGCTTCATGGTTCCGTCTCCCGCCACGCCGCCTCTTTCCCCAGCCGGGGCAGGAATTTCCGGTGGCTTTCCCTGAGCAGGGAAACGTCCACGTGGGTGTAGATCTGGGTGGTGGCAAGATCGCTGTGCCCCAGCAGCGCCTGCACCGAACGGAGATCCGCCCCGCCGGAAAGCAGCTCCGTAGCAAAACTGTGCCGCAGGGCGTGGAGGTGGGAACTGGTCCCCGCCAGGGAAGTAAAGCGGGCGTAGTTTTTCCATATCCCCTTCCGGGACAGGCGTTTCCCGGAACGGCCGACAAACAGGGCGCGGCTGTGGCGGTGCTTCACAAGCCCGGGCCGGGATTCCTTTAGATAACGCCGCAGCCAGAAGGCGGCCACATCCCCAAAGATCACAAGCCGCTCCTTGTTTCCCTTGCCCTTCACCCGGGCGATCCCCCCGCTCCCCGGCGCCGCCGGATCGGGCAGCTCCAGGTCCCGCAGATCCAGGGACACCGCTTCGGAAACCCTTAGACCCGCGGAATAGATAAGCTCAAATATCGTCCGGTCCCGCAGGCCCAGGGGAGTTTCGCTGTTCACCGTGTTAAGAAGGCGCTCCACCGTTTCCCGGGAAAGCACTTCCGGCAGCCGGAGGGGCCGGCGGGGCATTTCCAGCACGGCGGCGGGGTTGTCGGCCCGGATCGATTCGCCCACGGCAAAACGGAAAAAGGACCTAAGCGCGGAAATCGCCTTGGCGGCAGACCGGGAATCTATGTGGTCCAGCTTCCTGCGCTTATCCAGGTACCTGGACAGGCCGGAAGAATCCACCAGGCCTAATTCCAGCCCCTCCTGGGCAAGCCAGCCCAGAAAACACCGTACCTCCGTACGGTAGGTCTCCGCCGTCAGCGGGGATCGGCGTTCCTGGGCGATGAGGCACGAATAAAACTGATCGTACAGCGCCGTATCCGCCACCCCTACAGACCTTCCGCGTTAAACAGACCGGAATCTTGCGGGGGGTTTGTTTTCTGAGAGTTGCGGATCACGGCGGGGACATCCAGATTCTGATCGGAGTAGTGCCCGCCCCTGGGCGAAAGAAAATCGTTCTGCTTGGAGGCGCTGCGGTCCCGAATTCTCTGCCATTCGTTGATATCGATAAAATCCGTTTCCTTGGGCTTTACAGGTTCGCCGGAATTTACCGGCTGCGCCTTCTTGTTGTTAAAGCCGGTGGCGACAACGGTAACCCGCAGGCTGCCCTCCAGTTCTTCGTTCAGGGTAACCCCGTGAATAACGACCACATTGGGGTCGGCGCCCTCGCGGATAATATTAACCGCCTCTTCAAGTTCCACCAGGGACAGTTCGTTGTTACCCGACACGTTCACCAGGATATGGGTGGCCCCCGCCATGGTGGTCGCCACCAGCAAAGGGTTTTCAATGGCCTTTTTGGCGGCTTCGGCGGCCCGGTTTTCCCCGGTCCCGCTGCCAATGCCCAGCAGGGCGTCCCCCTGGTTCTTCATCGTGGATTCCACGTCCGCAAAGTCAATGTTGACAAGCCCCGGCCGCGTAATCAGTTCCGATATACCCCGCACCCCCTGGCACAGTATGTCGTCGGCCATCTGGTAGGATTGTATCAGGGAGGTCTTCCGTTCCACCATGGTAAGCAGTTGCTGGTTCGGGATGGTGATCAGCGTGTCCACCGCCTCCCGCATCTTCTTGATCCCCTCTTCCGCCAGGGACATCTTGTAGGCCCCCTCGAAAGCGAAGGGCTTGGTTATCACCGCGATAGTCAGCGCCCCTTCTTCCCTGGCGGCCTTGGCGATAACCGGCGCGGCCCCCGTCCCGGTACCGCCGCCCATGCCGGCGGTAATAACCACCATGTCCGCGCCCTTCACATGCTCGCGGATCAGCTCATAATCCTCGTTGGCGGCCTTTTCGCCCTTTTCCGGGTTTCCCCCCGCGCCCCTGCCGCCGGTCAGTTTTTTGCCGATCTGGACTTTGACGGGCGCCTTGCTCTTCTGAACAAGATCCTGAAGATCCGTATTGATCGTTATGAACTCCACACCCACCAGACCGCTTATGATCATCCTGTTGACCGCGTTGGTACCGCCCCCGCCCACGCCGATGACTTTGATCACCACCGGCAGCGAGCTAATAGTTTCCTCATGAACTACAACGTTCATTTCTTCCCCCCAATCTTTTTTTCAAAGAATTTAGTTATTACCTCAAGGACAACACACCGGATTCGGCTGGCCGCGTCCGGGACCTGCTAAAAAAAGTCTTTTAGCCACTCAACAAATTTTTCAATACCCCGTTTGGCCCCCCCCTTTCCGGCAATTAAAATTTCCCCGCCCCCTTCCCCCGCCCCCCGGCTTGTCCGGTTGTTTCCTACCAGGGCAAGGCCTATGGCGGTGGCATACTGCGGGCTGCGGTACTCCTCCGAAAGCCCCGGCACGGGCAGGGGATTCCCCACCCGGACGGGCATTCTAAAAATATGCGATGCCAATTCCGCAGCGCCGGAAAGCATGGCCCCGCCGCCGGTAAGGACGATCCCCGCCCCCAGGGGGCGGGAAAGGGCCAGCTTGTCCAGCTTTTCCCTTACCATCAGGTAGATCTCCTCCACCCGGGGGCGGACAATTTCCAGAATTTCCTTCCGCCCTATGGATACCGTAGAACGGCCCCCAATGCCGGAGATAAGCACCTCATCCCCTTCAAGAAGGCTTTCCCAGCAGCAGCCGGCATCCAGCTTGATCTTCTCCGCGTTCTCGAACGAAATACTTTTGACTATCGATATGTCCCGGCTGATCAGCTCCGAACCTGCGGGAATAGAGCTGGTGGAACAGGGGGCGCCGTCAAAGTACACCAGCAGTTCCGTTGTCCCGCCCCCCATATCCACAAGGGCCACCCCCATTTCCTTTTCTTCGTCGGTCAGCACCGAACGGCCGGCGGCCAGGGACTGGAGTATCAGATCGTCCACCCGGAAGCCCGCGCGGTTAACGCATTTGACAAGGTTTTGGGCGCTGGTGCTTGAGCAGGTGATAATATGCACCTCCGCCTCAAGCCGTACCCCCAGCATGTCCAGGGGGTTACGGATCCCCTCCTGGCCATCCACGATAAAACTCTGGGGGATAACCTCCAAAACCTGGCGGTCCATGGTGATCTTCACCTCCTGGGCCAGTTGAAGCACCCGGTTCAGATCCTCCTGGCCTATCTCCCTGGTTTCCTGGACCTTGCCCGACACCGTAACCACGCCGCGGGAATTGATGCCGTCAATGTGGCTCCCCCCGATGCCGGTCCAGCAACTGTGGACCTCCCGGCCGCACATTATCTCCGCCGCTTCAACCGCGGCGGCTACAGAGCGGAGCGTGGCTTCGATATTCACCACCACCCCTTTCTTTATGCCTGTCGAAGGGCAGACCCCGACGCCGGTGATCTCAAGAATCCCCCTATCGTTGCGTTCGCCTATAACAACGCATACCTTGGCCGTGCCGATATCAAGGCCGACCACCATATTATCACTGGCCAGAGGGAACCTCCTTTAATCTGTACGAAGCAGTTCCGGTTCTAAAATCGATCTCATCGATCTCCTGATTCTCCTGGGCAAACACATCAAGCATAAGCATAACGTAACGCAGGGTCTCTTCGTTAAGCGTCGATTCCAGCCGGACCCGTATAGGGCTGTGTACCGGGTAAAGCACCAGATCATAACCGTCAAAGGGCTTTTTATTTATCTTAATCTCCGATATGGCCCCCAGCAACTCGGCGTCGGCATAACGGATCCGGTCAAGGCTGGCGAACAGGGGCAGGTACAGGGGCGAAAGGGGTTTGTCCGCCTCCAGGGGCAGGCCGGAAAGTACCGGAAGGGACTGCGCCCCGTAGGGGACGCCGCCGACCTTAAAGGCGACCCCGTGCCGGTCAAAGTAGACGGGAACCTGCCGCCCCTCCGGCGCGGCAAAGGCCACCGCCACCGCCACACGGGGGACCAGCAGTATCTTTACCGTTCCGGGGAACTGTTTCGTTACCCTGGCGGATTCCACTTCTTTAATCCGCTCAAGGTTTTTTTCCAGCTCGCGCCGGTCAACCGAAATAAAGGAACTCCGCTCCCCAATGCCGCCCCGCAGCAGCACTTCCGCCCGATCCAGCCCCGGAAAACTTGTCACCTCGATACGGGAAAGGGGCATGCAGGGGCTGATTGCCAAAAGCCAGACAAGCTCCAGAAGCAGCACGGCCGCGGCGGCGATGATGATCGCCTTAACGCCCTTTTCCAGTTTCCCGCCTTCGCGGTCTTTCGCCTTTTCCCCCTCCCCGCCGGAACCCCTTTCCGGGAACAGGTCTTCCGCCGGGGCCCGGCGCCGCAGGCCCGTAGAATCCGCCGTTTTCCGCGCAAGCGGGACCTGCGACGAATAAATAAATTCATCCGGCATACAGACCCTCCCCGGCGCCGGTATGGAAAACGTTCCGGGGCCGGTACTCCGCGCGGGGCCTGCACGCGTTCACCACCAGCCCCGTCATAAGCAGGGTGGTCATAAGCGACGAACCCCCGGCGGAAAAAAAAGGAAGGGGGAGCCCGGTGACGGGCAGGAAACCGGAAACCACCGCGATATTCAGCATCGCCTGGGAGACTATCATAGTCACAAGGCCAAAAGCCAAAAGCCGCCTGAACGTGCCGTTGGCCCGCAGCGCGCCCCGGTAGCCCAGGTAGGCGAAGGCCCCAAACAGGGCGAAGACAAGCACGATCCCCCAAAAGCCCGATTCTTCGGCATAGGACGCGAAGATAAAGTCCGAGTATACCTCGGGAATACTGGCGATTTTTCTTGTTCCGCGTCCCAACCCTTTCCCCCAAATCCCCCCGGAAATGATAGCCCTGACGCTTGAGCCAACCTGGTACCCGGCGCCC
>JAISMQ010000123.1 GCA_031276685.1 Treponema sp.
ATTGTCAAACTCGAAGCCACCGCCCTGGCGGAACAGATCGGCAGCGTCCGCTTCGCCAACATGGTGGCCCTGGGGGCCATGGCCCGCCTTACCGGCGCCCTGGCTTTGACGGAGGCGGAAGACATCCTGAAACACTTCTTCAGCCCCGACAAGCACAAGTTTATCCCCAAAAACATCGAGGCCATCAAAGCCGGTTACGGGGCGGTGTAGGAACGCTGGTCCCAGCAGGGCCGGGAATATCGCCGTAGTATAGTCCTGTTCAGCATAAATGTTGACAGCATTTTAGCCGCCGGGGTATACTATTGTAACGGACTTAACGAATTTGGCAAAAACTGCCGATACTTGGGTAAGAGGTATGGAGTGTCCCGGGTGCACGAGTACAAAAAGTTGGAGAACAGCCTTGTTCGGAAGGCCAAAAACCTTGTTATCGCCCTGGCCCGGGCCGCCGGCGGGGTAGTGAAGGGGTTTTTTAAGTTTTTAGCCCGGCGCTATACGGTCGTACTGGTCCCCCATTCGGAAAAAAAGGTCTACAACTTCCACATTACGGTTTTTTCGGTCTGCTGTTTCGTACTTTTCGTGGCGGGGCTTATCGGGACCTTCTTCTGGTACGGCGCCTCTTACACCAACACCGCCAGCATTTTGGCGGGTAAAGAGAGCCGCCTTCAGAATACGCAGGCCAGCCTTGACCAACTGCGGGACGAGGTAACGGGCCTTCTGCGGGAAGCCAGGAATTTTGAGACCGCGCTTTCCTGGACCCTTTCCGCGCTGGGGGCGGACACGCAGCCGGGCGGGAACGGCCCGGGCGGTTCGGGGGACCTGTCCGCCTTTTTCGATATCCGGGAAACGCCGGAGGGGACGCAGCAGGAAGTGGAGGACGTGCGCCGCCTGTCCACCTATCTTGCCTCCGCCCAGGAGCCGATCCGGGAGATTGGGACCCTGCTGGATTCCCAAAGCGCCCTGCTTACGGAAATACCCAGCATCTGGCCCATTAGGGGCGGCATAGGCCATATCTCCATGTTTTTCGGGCAGAATGAACACCCCGTCACCCATCAGTACTACATCCACAAGGGTATTGACCTTTCCACCTACCGTTCCGGGGATCCGATTGTGGCTACCGCCGACGGGCAGGTGGTTACCATCGACTTTGAGCCCGAAGGCTTTGGCAACTACGTGATTATCAAGCACAAGCACGGCTATTACACCCGCTACGCCCACTTGCAAAAGGCGTCGGTCAGGATTGGGCAGCGGGTGCAGCAGAACGAGGTAATCGGATTTATCGGCAATACGGGGCTTTCCACCGGGCCTCATCTGCATTACGAAGTTCACATCGGCTCCGACGTGGTGGATCCCTACAAGTACATCAATATCCGTTCCAGAATCGCCCGCAGTACCCCCCGGTAAGCAGGTTTCCCATGGCCCCGCATCTTGAAGATTTCTCCGTAAACACCATTATCGGCCCCAATTCCGAGCTAAACGGCGACCTTAGCGCCGACGGCTTTACCCGCGTGGACGGCAATGTCCGGGGCAATCTGTCGGTTGCCGGAAGGGTGGTGATAGGGGAGGCCGCGCGGATGCGCGGCAATATCAGCGGGACGGTGGTAACCATCGGCGGGGTGGTCCGGGGCAACGTGCTTGCCAGCGAACGGCTTATCATCCTGTCCAGCGCCCTGATCCTGGGGGATATTATTACCCGGCGCATCCAGGCCGACGAAGGCTGCCTTGTCCACGGCCGGATCCGGGTATGCGCCGCGCCGGAGGCGTGGGAAACGGCTGTTTCCGAATACGCGGACGCCCAGGGGGTTAAATCCGCCCTTTCCCAGTTCATCCGGCCCGGAACGCTGCTTTAGCAGCCCGTTGTGTTTGTGTTACCCGCTTGTCGGGCATCTTTGGAGGTATGATGGCCAAAGTTGATTTTCCGCAGGATCCGGGCGGTGTTTTTTTTGACCCGCTGTCCTACGCCGGGACGAATCCCCGCCCCCGCGCGGAGGTCCGGCGGGGATCAAAGCGGCCCGTCACGGAACCGGATTTTTCCTCCGTTCTGGAACAGTCCCGCGCCGAGGGCGCCGAAGGCGCGGAGACGCTGCCCGTTTCCGAAGAAACGGTGAACCGGCTCCTGGACGATGTCCGGAACCTGGGCGACACGCTGCGGGAACGGCCCTTCCCCCCGGAGATCCTTGCCTACAAAAAGGCGGTCCGGAATTTTATGCGCTATGTCGTGGACAACGGCTACCGGGTGGCGGAACAGGACGGAATACCCAAGTACCTAAAACCAAACTTTTCCGGTACGCGGGGCAGCCCCGATTCCCAGGAGCGTACCCGGCGCCACACTATCCAGGTGGTGGATCAGCGGCTGGACGAAATGGCCGCCGCGCTCCTGAACGGCCAGCTTTCCCAGCTTGAATTGCTGTCCCGCCTTGAGGAGATTAGGGGCCTTCTGGTAGACTTGGTTTCTTAGTATGGAATGTTCGAATGGCGCGGCCGGGGCTTGCCGCGCCCGGGCTGGGTAAAAGGCGGAGCTTCATGACCGATCGGGACAGTTACCAAGACATCGAAGACACCGAAGAAAACGCCGAGGACATTTCCTCCCTGGAGGACAGCCCTCCCCCGGAGGATCGGGAGCATCCCGCCTTTCAGAACGAGCCCCTGGCGCCGGGAACCCCGCTTTACCGCCTTCGCCTGGACTACGCAAACGAAAATTTTATAGCGGGCTACCGGGGGGACCCCCTAAGCCCCGGCGACAAGGTAATGGTGGTAACCCCCTATGGCCGGGATCTGGCCCTGGTGTGCGGCCCCCTGTGCCGCTGCGGGCAGGCTTCTTCCCGCCAGAACGCCGCCGTCCCCTGGATCGACAGGCTTGCCGAGCCGGAGGAACTGGAGCGGGAGATCCGCAACCGCGAGCAGGAGCGGGAGGCCTTTCAAATTTGCCGGGAAAAGATAGAGGCCCACCGGCTGGAAATGAAGCTGATCCTGGTTCACGCCATGGTGGGGGAGGCCAAGATATGGTTCTTCTACACTGCGGAAAGCCGGGTGGACTTTAGGGAGCTGGTCAAAGACCTGGTGGGTATTTTTAAGATCCGGATCCAGATGCACCAAATTGGGGTCCGGGACGAAGCCCAGGTGGTAGGGGGGCTGGGGGTCTGCGGCCGCTGCTACTGCTGTTACGCCGCCGCCGGAAAACTCAAGCCCGTGTCAATCAAAATGGTCAAAGATCAGAACCTGTCCCTTAATTCCATGAAGATCTCCGGCCCCTGCGGCCGGCTCCTGTGCTGCCTTGCCTATGAACACAACTTCTACAACGAACAGCGCCGCCAGATCCCCCCGGAGGGGGCGCGCCTTGGCTTTGACGGGACCCAGTGGAAAGTGATCGAAACAAACATGATCCTGGGAAAGCTTAAACTTGCCAGCGAGGACGGCCGGCTCCTTAGCTTCCCTGTCTCCGCCTTTGAAAAGACCGACGGCCACTGGCGCCTGGTAAAACCGGCGGAAGCCGCCTTGCACACCGCAGGGCCGAATTAACACCCCGCCCCGTTGTCCTGAATTCAAAATTGCGGCCCCGCGCTGTCCCGCGCCGGATTCCCCGCCGCCCCTGGGGGCCTTACCACTCTTTGGGCTTAAAGTCCTTGGGGACGCGGAGGTTTATCATGTCCCCCGATTGCTCAAGGACAAAAAAGCCCTGCTTTATGGCAAATGCCTTTTCCCCCTCCAGGGCTATGATCCCCGTTACGGCTCCCAGCAGCTTCCGCTTTTTATCGTGTTCGTTGGCGCAGCGCCGCAGGGTTTCCATCCGCTTTACGTGGTTTTCTATATCGGTAACCGTCAGATTCGTCCGTGCCTCCAGCACCAGCGCCGTGTCCCTGCCTTCCAGCAGCAGGCCGGCTTCCGCGATACAGTGGCCTTCGGCATCGAAGTACCGCATACGGGGGGCCACCATGTCGAAGTCGTAGCCCAGATCCCTAAAGATCCCCAGGATGCTGGGGACGATAAGCCGTTCCACCAGATCGTCAACCCGGCAGTCCAGACAACTGATCCTGCGGTCCGTTTCTTTAAAGCGCTGGTCCAGTTGGAGGGTCATATCTTTAAGCCGGCGGTCGGTCTCCTGGTACATGGCCCAGATCTTTTCAAGGGTCATCTGCGGTTCATGAGCGGGTTCAGTTGGCATGGGTTAAGCTTGTTTTATTCTTGTGCGGTTGTCAAGGGCTTGTACATTCGCGGGCCCGGTGGTATGTTTACCTATTCTAGTCTCTCCGGGGCAGGTTTCAGGCCATGAATTGTCTGCTAAAATACGTTCTTTTCTTCAAAGGCGCGTTCAAATCCAGTGCCATATACCGTCTTTCCACGCTGGTGAATATATGCAGGTCGGTTATTTTTATTTTCGTCCAGTACAGCCTTTGGAAAGCACTGATACAAACCGGAATTAGGCAGGATGTAAACCTGCGTGACATGGTTGTTTTTATCATGATTACCGAGGCGGTCCGTTCGCTTTGCAATGAGAATATCGCCAACGATATTGGGGCTTCCATACGGGACGGATCGGTAACGATAAGCCTGTTGCAGCCCATGTCGCACCGGCTCTACCTGTTTAGTACCATGCTGGGGTACAACTGCTACGAATTGTTAACATCGGCCCTGCCCGTAATTGTCGTAGGCAGCCTGATGATGGGTTTCCCGCTCCCGGCATCGCCTGTCGATTTCCTGTTTTTTGTTCTGATGACCGCCATCGGCATTTTTTTGTTATTCGAAATTAACTATGTTTCCGGGCTGATGGCGTTCTGGACCCAAAGCACCTGGTTCATCAGTTGGTATGTGGAGGCGGGCGACAGGCTCTTCGGCGGGTCGGTAGTCCCCCTGTGGTTCTACCCTGACGCGCTAAAAACAATAGCGCGTTACCTTCCGTTCCGCTACGTTTCGTTCGAGGGCGTTAACTTTTTTCTGGGAAGGGTTCCCGTACCCGAAATGGCCCGTTCCCTTGTAACGGCGCTGATCTGGTGCGCCGTGTTGTATGTTGCCGGGAAAATGCTCTGGTTTAGGGCGCAAAAAAAATTAACCGTCAACGGGGGATAGGAAGTGGCCTTTAGTTTTGCCGGTATATTCAGGCGCATAGCCGTGAATGTCAGTCTGTACGGCGGTTTTGCGAAAACATCGTTTAGGGGCATGGCGATATACCGATCGGCATATTGGCTGGGGCTTGTCGCCCAGTGGCTTAGCTACGGCGTAACGTTTATAACGCTGTTCATCGTGGTGGATAATTTCAACGTGCTTGGGGGCTGGAAAAGCGAGGAAGTTCTTTTTCTCTACGCGATGAACCTTCTTTCGTATGCGCTGGCGGCCCTGTTCTTCTTCGGGCCCTGTACGGGCTTAAGCGGCAAGATACGCAGCGGGGAATTCGACGCGGCCCTGACAAAGCCTGTAAGCCCCCTTGTTCACGAGATGCTCAACGGGTTTAACCCCGGCTATGTCAGCCATATAACGCTTTCCGTCGCGGTCATGGTTGTGGCGGTGCGGCGGCTTCACGTGGCGTTCAATTTCCCCTTCGTCCTGACCCTTCTTGCCATGCTGTTCGGTGCAGCGCTGGTCCAGGCCGCCCTGCTTGTGTTTGCCTCCGCCTGGGCGTTCTTTTTTATAAACGGCAACCCGTTTATGGGCATGATCTGGAGCTTTAAATCTTTCATCAACTATCCAATCCCAATTTACCCCGTTGTGATACAGATCCTGCTTACGTTTCTGCCCCTGGCTTTTATGAATTATTATCCAAGCGCCATACTGCTAAACAGAACGGAGAACATGCTGTTTCCCCCGCTGTTGGGCTATTTGACCCCCCTGGTCGGGATCACGGCGTTTGTGTTGAGCGTAGCCTTCTGGAATTTTGCGCTTTCGCGCTACCAGAGTACCGGAACCTGAAGGGGCCCGCCGATGGCGTTTATCGAAGTTGACTGCGTATCCAAAAGTTACCGGATCGTAAAGAACCGGCCCGGAATTTTGGGCTCCGTGGCTTCTCTTTTTCACCGCGAGTACAACATAAAAAACGCCGTTGACAACATCTCGTTTTCCATCGGGCAGGGCGAGATCGTCGGGTATATCGGCCCCAACGGGGCCGGCAAGTCCACCACAATCAAGATGCTTTCCGGCGTGCTTATTCCCGACTCGGGGGAGATCCGGGTGGGCGGCATTGTTCCCTACCGGGAGCGGAAAAAGAACGCCATGCGGATAGGCGTTGTTTTTGGCCAGAGGTCGCAGTTGTACTGGGACCTCCCCATCTCCGACACCTTTGGCCTTTTCCGCAGACTCTACGAGATCCCCGATGATGTGTACGAGCATAACAAAAGGCTCTACGTGGAACTCCTTGGCATGGAGGACTTTATCGAACAGCCCGTGCGGCAGCTCAGCCTTGGGCAGAAGATGAAGGCCAACCTCGCCCTGGCGATGCTCCACAACCCGGACGTGCTGTACCTGGACGAGCCCACCATCGGCCTTGACGTGATGAGCAAACAGGTTTTGCGGCAGAGCATTGCCGCGCTGAACCGCGAAAAAAACACGACCATCATCCTGACCACCCACGACATGAACGATATAGAGGCCGTCTGCAAACGGCTTATCCTTATCGACAAGGGCCGTAAGCTTTTTGACGGGGGCCTTG
>JAISMQ010000280.1 GCA_031276685.1 Treponema sp.
CGGGACCGGGAATAGCGCTGGTGATCTCAATTTCTTTGTAGTGTATGTGATTCTGCCCGGTAAACCTGGAGGAATTTTGTTTTTTTTCGGAAAATACCCCCTCCCCCGGGGAGAGTTTCACCGGAGTCGTGGGCGACGCTATGTTGTGCTTTTTTAGGTTTGTTGCTTTCCACTCCCCCCTGTACCCGTAGAGGGAAAACGGATCATTCTGGTAATTGGCGATCATCCAGGAACTGAGAAGGCCGCCCCAGATCTTTTCATCATCTGTACTGCCTGTTCCATTCCCAATGCCGATCCGGTCTTTGGCGGCCTGGGTAACCGCCCGGTAGTCCCGGAATTCGGAAGCGGCTATGGCGCGGTAGATTGACGGATCGCGGCTCTGTATCCTGAGCCACTGGAAGAAAAGGTAGGCGGTGGCGTAGTTGGCAAGGGAATCCCCATCGTCTTCCCAATGCCCGTCCCATACAAAAAAATTATTGCCCTGGGCAATGGTTCCCAGCGGGTCAGCGTTGAAATAGTTAATCCGGCTCCACTGGTGACCGCCGTAAAGGTACTCCGCAGCGCTGGAAAGCCCTTCGTTAAGCCAGGTTTCCTGCGGAAAACCGTTGTGCATGGCAAAGTTGATCAGGTGCTGGAGTTCGTGGGCCAGGGTAACATAAAAACCCATGCTCCGGGGGCTTTGGGGGTTTATGTCGATAAAAAGCATGTCCGCGTAATTTGAATGCGCATACGTGGATGTATCGTACATGTGGACAGGATCAAAAAAACCGGCTACAAAACCGCCGCTGCCGACATAACCATCCATAATATCCAGCAGGAGAAGGATAGTCTTCCCGTTAGCGTCCACATCGAAACCTTTGGCCATGTAATCCCCAAAGACCCCGGTCATGGCATCGTAGATATTGGCATCGTATTCGGAGGCAATAAACTTGGCAAGACTGACGGGCACCAATTCCGTGTCGCTGACATAGATGATACAGTAGGCCCCTTCGGCAAGTTTTGACGCGGAAAGGGTATACCACTCCTCGGTATCAACATTCAGCCGCTGAACATTGAAAATCCTGGATTCATACGTAATTACGTTCTGGTTCCCGCTGTTGGGACGGTTATCGGTGGGGACAGCGCAGGCCGTAAACCACAGCGCCCCGAAAACATGGAACAGGAAAAAAAATCTGCGAAATTTAAAAATGGAAACTTTTTTACCCATTTTGTCCGTTTTTTTGATCACTCTGTCCGGTTCCTGAAACATAGCCCAGATCTTTTCAAAATTCAGCGGGGCGCACCCCGATACATCAGCCACAGCCTATCTCCTGTAGTCACTATACCGGGAATTCCGCGAAAAATCCACCTTGGCAGGGACAAATCAGCCTGTACAGCCCGTTTCCGCTTCCATAAGTTCCAAAAAACCCGGATATGTTACCGCCGCACATTCGGCGCCGTCAATTTCGACGGGGCCGGCGGCCCCCAGGGCTGCGGCGGCAAAGGCCATGGCGACGCGGTGATCCCCCCGGCTGTCAATTTTTCCGCCCCTGGTAATTCCCCCCGCGCCGTGGACGACAAGCCCGTCGGGCCGCTCGGTAACTTTTACGCCCAGTTTTCCAAGTTCCGCCGCCATAACAGCGATACGGTCCGTTTCTTTTATCCGGGCGTGGGCCACGTTGACCAGGGCCGTGTCCCCCCGCGCAAAGGCCGCCACCACCGCGCAGGCGGGAAGCATGTCGGGGGTATCGTTAAGGTCGAATTCCCCGCCCCGCAAAACCCCCTGCCGCTCCACGCGGAGGACTGCGGCACTATCGCCGGAACCGGCGGCGGAATTCGCGGCGGAACGGGCGGCGGAAGTGGCGCGTTCTTCCCACCTGACATCGCAGCCCATGTCCGCAAGCACGCGGAAAAAAGCCTTGTCGCCCTGGGTATCGTCCCGGTCCAGGCCCGCAAGCCACACGGGGCCGCCCGAAATTGCGGCGGCGGCGGCGGGAAAGGCGGCGGAAGAAAAATCCCCCGGCACGGCGGCGTCCAGGGGCCGGTACGCCGCGCCGCCCGGAATACGGAACCAGGAAAGATCCGCACCCCGCTCGCAGGGGACGGCCTGGGCGTCCAGGTAGCCCAGGGTCATCTCCACATAGGGCCGTTCGTTAAGCAGGGGCACCTCAAGCTCCGTAAGGGTCCCCGGAGGGGCCAGGGGGGCGGCGAGGAGCAGGGCGGAAAGGTACGGGCTCGTGGGACATTCAACGGAAGCCCTGCCCCCCTTCCAGGGGCCCCGGACGGTGATGGGGCAGCAGCCCCCCTCCGACTCCACGGACAGGCCCAGAGCCCCAAGGGCCGCGAGAAGGGGGGCCGCGCTGCGGCGGCGAATCTGGGCGTCCCCGTCAAAGCGGACCGGATTCGCCCCCAGGCCCGCGGCGGCCAGGGCAAGGAACAGCGTGGTGCCGGAGTTCCCCACGTCGATGCTGACGGGACCAGGGGCGCTGCCCGCGCCAGCCGGCCCGGACAGAACTACCCCGCCCCGGCCCGGCCCGCCGGGGGCCCGGCCCCGCAGGTCCCAGCAGACAAGTTTTTCGCCTGCGGCGTCCGGGGGGTTGGGGCAGGAAGGATCCGTGGCGCGGTGTTCGGTGACGGCGGCGCCCAGGGCGCGGCATGCGGCAGCGCAGGATCGGGTATCCAGGGACTCCAGGGGGTAGCGGATCCGCGAAAGCCCCCCCGCCAGCGAGGCGACACGAAGCCGCCGTATGGTGTGGGACTTTGACGCGGGAACGCGGACCAGGCCGGAAAACCTGTGCGGTTTGATGCGGGCAACCATGATTCCCAGCCTGCCGGACGAAGGGGACTTACTGTTTGGCAGTTTCGCTGTTTCCGAAGGTGTTCACCATCAGAACCGGCTGGTGCGTGGCGTCCAGGGTGTCCCGCCACAGGTTGCCTTCGGGGTCAACGTGGCTGCGGTGGGAAACTACGACCTTGATGGGCACGTGGACGAATTCGTTGTTCACCAGGCCGATGATCAGCTTGGTTTTCCCGGCCATGGCCGCGTGGACTGCGGCGTTTCCCAGCCGCTCGCAGTAGATCGAATCGGCGGGGTTTGCCGGGGAAGAACGGATAATATAGCTGGGGTCGATGTATTTAAGGTTGATCTCTATTTTCTTTTCCCCAAAGTAGCGGATGATGCGGTCCCGCAGGTAGGTCCCTACGTCCGCCATTTTAAGATTGCCGCCGGCGTCGGTTTTCTTTTCCGTCACCAGTTGATCCTGCATGGCCCCTTCGGCAACAACGATGACGGCGTGGTCGCGCCGTTTAAGCCGCTCTTCCAGGTGGTGCAGAAAGCCGTTGTAGCCTTCCAGGTTAAAGGGCACTTCCGGGATAAGGACAAAGTTGACCTCGTGGCTGGCAAGGGCGGTGTGGGCGGCGATAAAGCCGGATTCCCGGCCCATCACCTTTACCAGGCCGATACCGTTGATGGCGGAACTGGCCTCCATGTGGGCCGCCCCCACGACTTCTACGGCGCGGTCTACGGCGGTATCAAACCCGAAAGA
>JAISMQ010000288.1 GCA_031276685.1 Treponema sp.
GTGACGGCCATACTGAAAAGCGCCCGGAAAAACGGGTGGCGGGGGGCGAAGTTCTATTTTATGATCGGCCTTCCCGCCGGCGGCCCCGGCCCGGACCGCGCCCAGGGCGAGGCGCAGGCCATAACCGCCAACGTCCTGGATGCGGCCCGCAGGACGGGCCTACATTTCAATATCAACGTGGGCGTGTTCGTACCCAAGCCCCATACGCCCTACCAGCGCGCCCCCCAGATCGGCATGGAAGAGGCGGAGGCGGCGCTGGATTATATCCGCCGGCGCCTAAAACCTGCAGGCCACCGCCTTGGCGTTTCCGACCCCCTGGTATCGCTTATCGAGGGCGTCCTGAGCAGGGGGGACGAGCGTAGCTCGGATCTTATCGAACAGGCGTGGCGGGCCGGCTGCCGCCTTGACGCCTGGCATGACCAGATAAAAACGGAAGTCTGGCGCAGGGTCCTTGCCGATCACCCGGACCAGGTGTGCCGGATCCGGCGGGGCTGGGACCCTGCCGGGGCCCTTCCCTGGGATTTTATCGAAAGCGGCGTAGCCCCGGCCTACCTTTCCCGGGAATACGGCCAATCCCAGGCATGCGCTTTTACTTCGCCGTGTATTGAAAACTGCACACATCCCTGCGGTTCCTGCGGCCCGGAGGGCGGCGTTATACAAAACAATACACGGTTATCCGATTTATCCTGCCCCGGGCGGGCGATCGGGGGCGGGCCCCGGAACAGCCTCGCCGGGGGCCGCGCCTCCGGGGGCCCTGCGGCGGGGGAGGGGGCGCGGCCCGATCCGCCCGCGCCGGACGCCGCAGGGCCCGGGGCTGCCGATGCCGGAACCTGGCGCCTGATCTTTTCGTTTGAAAAAAAAGGCCCGGCGGTGTTCCACGCGCATCTGTCAGTGCTGGAGATCTTTTCGATGGCCTTTGTGCGGGCGGATATTCCGGTAGTGTATTCCGGCGGCTTTAACCCGCTGCCCCGGCTCGAGGTAGTCGCGCCCCTGTCCCTTGGCATCGCCTCCGATGCCGAGATAGCCGCCGTGGACACGGCCTTTGCCCCCGACGCCGCGTCCTTTGCGGACCGCGTAAACCGGAGCCTGCCCCGGGGCTTCGCCGTTAGGGGCGCGGAGCATTTTTATATCCCCGGCGGCCGTAAAAAATATTCCCTGTCCTCGCTGCTGTGGGGTTTTGAGTATGCAGCGCCCGGCGATCCCAGCGCCCTTGTCCCCCTTGGGGGGGACAAGGAATTCCGCATCGCCCTGGGGAAAAAACTTTCCGGCGAAGCTCCCGCGCCGTCCCCGGCGGGCGGCCCCCCCGCGGGCCCGTCTTCGTTTAACCCTGCCTTTTATAACCGCCTCAGGCGCCGCGCCGTGCTGGCCCGCGATCCGCTGGACAACAACAAGGCCGGCGGTGAATCCTACTTTGATGTCTACCGCCGCCTGTACCCGGGCAAGGGCTAAGCTGCGGCGCCCGCCGGATTGGGCGGCCGGCGCGGAAACACGCCCGCTGCATTAGTAGACTGAATATACATTATAGATAGTAATATACGCCCGCTTCGCGGCGTATGTTCCGGGCCGGCCCCGCCGCAGGCCGGTAGGCCTGGCGCCAAAAGCAGAACCCCCGCGCGGATTGCGCGGGCTGGTGTTTGCAGGCGCGGGCTTAGGGCAGCCGGAAGATGCCGACAAAAGTCGGAATGCTGAAAATGGGCGTAAAGCTCTGCTCGTTGAGTCCGGCGCTGGCGATGTAGATCGCCGCGTAGGCGTAACGGGTGCTGCCCGGACCGCTCGCGTTCGCCACGTCGGCGTTGACGGTCGTGCTGATATTGGCGGGATCGTTTAATTCGCCGCTATTGACAAAGTACCGATCCGGGCGCGGGTTAAACGAGCCGCCGCCGTTGGAACGCATGAGTACCGCGGTCCCGCCAGGGTAGCTGATATAGGGGGCGGAAGCCGCCGAAAAGGGAAATTCGATGCGCATGGTCCCGCCGGCGTCGAGTATGTCGCCGGATATGCCGGATCCGGTTTCAAAGAACAGGGGCTGGTAACTCCGGCTGCCCATGACGGACGCCACGTTTACGCCCGTCGTGCTGGTCGCGCTGGTGTAAGAGGCAAGGTAGCGGTAATCCGAATCGAGGGCCGGGTTGACGGCGGAAAGGTTCCCGATATTCGCTATCTGTTCGTAGCTTATGTAGATCCGGTAGTACAGGGCGAAATAGGTAAAATACGTGGGCAGGCCGCCCGGCAGATTGACGGAAGCCCACTGATTCGCGCTCGTGGTAATGTTGCCCGGCGGGACTTCGGGCAGGTAGTAGTACGCCTCGATCCCGCAGGAGCGTAAAAAAAGCAGCGCCGATACGCCAAGCACAGCGCGGAGGGACACGCCGGGGCGGCGCGGAACAGGCGCGCAAAGCCCCCGGGGGGGGTTCACTGTTACCCTTCCCCGCCGCCTAACGCGATGATGCGGGACTGGGCAAGGTTTTTCCACATGGTATCGTTAGGCCAGGTGGCCCGCAGGGCCCGGTAGGCTTCCAGCGCGCCTTCCCTGTTTTCGCGCTTTTCCTCAAGGCGGCCTATGGCGAACTGGGCGCGCGGGGCGGACGGGAACGAGTCCGGCACGGCAAGGCACTCGGCGTACAGCGCGATCGCCTCCGGAATTTTCCCCTGCTCCTCCGCGGCGGCGGCGGCGTTGAACAGGGCGACGGGGGCCAGGTAGCTTTTTTTCCCGGCCTTTTTTGCCGCTTCCCGCCAGGCCTGCTCGGCCTCCGCCCATTCTTTTTTGTCGCCGCGGATACCGGCGATAAGCGCGTAGGCCCGGCTGCCCGCGTAGCCGGAAGCCCCGGGGGCAAAGGCGGAGAGTTCCGCGAGCAGGGCGGCAACGTCCTCCGCGCTTGATTCTTCGGCTATGGTAAAGCGCAGGGCGTCGTAGCGCTCCGTAAAGCCCTCTACCCTGCCGATGTTCCGCGCCGCAAGCGTGTCGCGGACGACCAGGGCGCCGATAAAAACCGCCAGGGCGGCGGCCGCGCATCCAAGAACGGCGAAGAGTTTCCGGCGGTTGTTCTGTACAAAAAGCGCTATCCGTTCCCCGGTACTGCTGTATTCCGCGCCGGTATTCGTCCGATTAGGTTCCGCCATTTGTCGTTACTCCTGTTTGAGGTTTATTATATCCAGTTCTTTGATGAGTCTGGAAAGGTAGGTTCGTTGAATATCGAGGTCTTTTGCCGCTTCCGTCTGGTTCCAACTGTTCTCTTCCAGCACCCGGCGGATAAACTGGGCCTTAAAGCTGTTAATCGCGTTTTTCAGGTTACGCCCCCCCTCCCCGCGTTCGGAAATTTCCGCCCGGGCGTCGAGAAACAGGTCTTCGCGCTGTATCAGCCTGTTCTTCCCTATGACGCAGGCCCGTTCCACGCAGTTTTCCAGCTCCCTGACATTTCCCGGCCAGGAATAGGAAAGCATGGTTTCCATGGCCCCGTTGGAAAAACCTTCAAACTGCTTCCTAGTTTCCGACTTGAATTTGTTAAGGAAAAAGGAGGCCAGTTCGGGAATGTCCTCCGGCCTCTGCCGCAGCGGGGGGATATACAGGGGAAGCACGTTAAGCCGGTAGTAGAGATCGCTTCTAAACTGCCCTTTTTCCACCTGGGCCTCTATGTCCTTGTTGGTGGCCGCCAGAATCCGCACGTTGACGGTGACGGAAACATCGGAACCGACTTTTTCGAAGGTCCGTTCCTGGATAACCCGCAGCAATTTGGCCTGCAGGGCCAGGGGGATATCGGCAATTTCGTCCAGGAAAATGGTGCCCTTGTCGGCTGTCTCGAAACGCCCCTGCCGGTTCGCGATGGCGTTGGTAAAGGCCCCCTTTACATGGCCGAACAGCTCGCTTTCCAGCAGCCCTTCCGGTATGGCGGCGCAGTTTACCCGGACAAACGGAGCGCGGCTGCGGGGGCTGCGCAGGTGTATCTGTTCCGCGAACAGCTCCTTCCCTACCCCGCTTTCCCCCAGGATCAGAACCGATGAATCGGTTTTGGCCACCCGGTCGATGATCTCCAGTTTTTCCAGAATCGCCGGGCTTTTGGCGATCAGCGTATGGTACCCGTGATCGGCCTTGCTCTGATCCCGCAGAAGCCGTACTTCGCCGCGGGCCTGTTCGATGTTCCGCGCGTTGGTAATGGCCACGGCGGCCTGGGTGGCGAATATCTCCGCCCACTCAATGTCCTCCGCCCCGAAGGATCTCCCGTCCGCCTTGTTCAGTATCTCGATTACCCCGGCACATTCGCCTTTAAGCCGGATGGGGACGGCGATCATGTTCGCCAGGGGGTAGTTGAGTTCGCGGGAGACGCGCTTCTGGTGCCGTTTGTCGCTGTCAATGTCGTTGGCGATCAGGGTCTTGTTGTGCTGGACTACCCAGCCGGCTATTCCTTCCCCGGCCTTTAGGGTATAGCGCTTGACATCCTGCCCTTTGATCCCCAGCGCCGCTTCAAAGTAAAGTTCCTGTTTTTCCCGGTCAAACAGGAGGATGCTGGAGGCATCCCCTTCGCAGAAACGGGTGGCGGCCTCCAGGATATGGGCCAGCAGCGCATGGACATCGGAATAGTTCGAATTTATGAGATTGCTGATCTCAACAAGGGTGTTAAATTTTTGTACGTCAATCGCTGACAGCATCGCGGTGCGGTCTTTTTATTCGGACTCTTTGGATTTTAGAGCGTCTCCCAAGGTAAAGGTGGAGTCGTCCGATTCCTCCGCCGCCATGTAGCGGGAAATTTCGTCCCGCTGGACCTTCTTTTGGTAATCCCGGATGGAAAAAGCGACCTTCTGCTTGGAAGGCTGCACTTCCAGGACCACCGCCTTTATTTTATCACCCGCCTGGTACTTTTTCAAAGCCTCGTCGGGGTTATCGTCACGGTTTTCGGACAGGTTGGACTTGTGGATCAGCCCTTCTATGCCGCCGGGGACTTTTACAAAGATGCCGAAATCGGTGACGGAGGAAATTTCCCCTTCCACGAGGGCGCCGGGCTTGTAGGTTTCCGCGAAGCTTTGCCAGGGATCCTCGCTAAGCTGCTTAATGCCCAGGCGGATATTGCGGTTCTCCTTGTCTGCGGCGATGATCATGACTTCGACTTCCTGGCCGACCGCCAGTTCGCTGCCCGGGTGTTTAACCTTGCGGGTCCACGAGATATCATCGCCGTGGAGGAAGCCGTCAATGCCCTCCTCCAGTTCGACAAAGGCCCCCACGTTGGTAATTTTAACCACCTTGCGGGTAAGGCGGGCGCCCACGGGGTACTTCTCCTCGATGCTGCCCCAGGGGTTGGCGGTAACCTGCTTAAGCCCCAGCGACACCCTGCCCGCCTGGATGTCGTAGCCCAGGATCATACATTCCACCTCGTCCCCGATGTGGAGCATGTCCCCGGACTTTTGGATCTTCTTGACCCAGGAAAATTCAGAAATATGGGCAAGCCCTTCGATCCCCTCTTCCAGCTCGATAAACGCGCCGAAATCGGTAAGCTTGGTTACCTTCCCCTTTACAATATCGTTGACGTGGTACTTTTCTTCGAAACGGACCCAGGGGTCGTCGGTAAAATGTTTAAGGGAAAGGTTGATCCGTTTTTCCGCCGGATCGATACGGATCACTTTAAGGTGGATCTCCTGGCCCCGTTTGACGAAGTCTTTGGGGCGGGTCACGTGCCCCCAGCTCATGTCATTAACGTGCAGGAGTCCGTCGAACCCCCCAAGGTCGATAAAGGCGCCGAAGGACGTGAAACTCTTCACAACCCCGGTTACGTCGGCGCCGATCTGGGTGTTTTCAAAAAAATCGTTCCGCTTGCGGTCAATTTCTTCTTCCAGCCACTTGCGGCGGTTTACCACGATGTTTACTTTGCCGTCCGAGTAGAGCCGTTCCACGTAAAAGCTGGCTTTCATCCCCAGGAGCTTTTCCGGCCTGTCAACCTTCTGGGCGTCGGACTGGCTGATGGGGAGGAAGGCGTGGACGGAATCCCCCAGGTTTACATCGAAGCCGCCCTTGACGAGCTTTTCGACGGTCCCCTCCACGGCGCTATGTTCCTGGAACGCCTGGCGAAGGTTCTTCCAGAAAATTTTAACGTCGGCCTTTTGCTTGGAGACAATAACTTCCCCGTGGCGGTTTTCCTTCGCGACCAGGATTACCGTTACCGTATCCCCGACACTGGGAATTGTGGTAAATTCGGCGATCGGAATTTTGCCCTCTGACTTGTAGCCGACATCCACGAATACCTGATCTTCCGTTACCTGGATGACAACGCCGTCAACAAGCTGCCCTTCTTCCAGTTGTTCAAGGGATTTGAGGTATTCTTCCTGCAATTGCGTTTGAATGTTTCCGGAAACGCCCGCAGCGCTTCCTTCCGGTCCTTTCCGCGGGTTAGTATCCGCCTCCGCTTCCATCTGGGCCATGTCCGATCCTTCCATCTTAATTTTCGCCTCTAATGTGCCATAAACTTGTTCAATGGTCAAGCCCGAAGTGTCCAGGTACTCTACCCCGGGGGCGATTGTAAGGCTGCCTTCCGCCTTGTTCCGGTCGATCTCGTCCCGCTCCAGAATGCCTGCAAGGATTTCCTGCCGGCTTAGCTGGGAAGTCCCCTGGGCGAAACGCCGCCCGGCGCGGGATTCCGGCGAGGCGTCAAGGTAATAACGGTATTCCGCGTCGGGAAACACTGCGGTGGTCATGTCCCGGCCTTCCACTACCGCGTCCATGCCCCGCGCTATTTCCCGGATAAGGCCGTTGACCACGTGCCGTATGGGCACGATGGCGGAAAAGGGGGCGGCGTTCCTGTCGATTTCGTCCGAATGGAGGCTGTCCGTCACGTCCTCCCCGTCCAGCAAAACCCGGCCGCCGGGAAGGCACTCGATGCGGGCGGCTTTGGCGCGGGCCAGGGCCAGATCTCCCTGGCCGGGCAGGATACCGTGCCGCAGGCAGTCCAGCGTAAGGGCCCGGTACAGGTTCCCCGAGTTGATGTAGGTAAAACCGCCTTTTTTCCCCGGAAGGCGCAGCCGTTCCGCCAGAAGCCGCGCTATCGTGCTTTTTCCCGAACCCGCAGGACCGTCTATCGCGATGACCACTTTACGTTCCTCCCATAAGGGCTTTGATCTCGTCGTCCCGGAGGGGCCGGGAGGCCCCTTCCCCCAGATTCCCCAGCGCTACCGGCCCGATACGGATCCTGTGGAGCCGCCGGGGGTGGAGATGGAAATGGGAAAAAACCCGCCGGATCTCGCGGTTTTTCCCCTCTACCAGGCATACCCTAAGGGATCCGCGCCCGGTTCTTTCGACTTCCCGCGCCTGGTAGCGCTGCCCCTCGATGACCAGGCCCCGCCTGAAGGCATCCGCGACTTCGTCCGGTATGGGGCCGGAAGCTTCCACCAGGTACTCTTTTTCTATGCCCGACGAGGGGTGGCTTACCCTGGCGGCGAAGCCCCCGTCGTTGGTAAACAGGATAAGGCCGGAAGACAGGACGTCCAGCCGCCCCACGTTGTAAAGCCGTTCCCGGATGCCGGGGGGCAGCAGTTCCAGGGCCAGGGGGCGGCCCTGCGGATCGGAAGAACTGCAAATATAGCCGGGAGGCTTGTGAAGGGCAAGGCGCCACACCTGCGTTTCCGGCCTTACCGGGCGCCCGTCCACGAGGACCAGATCGCCGTCCCCGACCTTTTCCCCCGGAACCGTAACGACCCTGCCGTTTACCCGCACCCGGCCTTCGCCTATCAGTTTTTCCGCCGCCCGCCGGGAGGCCAGGCCCGCGTGGGCCAGGTAGACCTGGAGCCTTAGCCGGGGATCCCCGCCCGCCGCGGGAAGCTCATCCGTTTCCCTGAAGATCAAACCGATCCGCCTCCCGCTCGTCAAGCTTGGGAAGGTCGGCGATGCTGTTCAGCCTGAAAAACCGCAAAAAATCGGCGGTGGTGCCGTATTGGGCCGGTTTTCCGGGAACGTCCTTCTTCCCCATTTCTTTGACGAGGTTTTTTTCCAGCAGAAGGCGGATCATCGTATCCGCCTGGACCCCCCGGATCTCTTCGATTTCGCTCCGGGTAACGGGCTGGGAATAGGCGATGATCGAAAGGGTCTCCATAGCGGCGCGGGAAAGCCGGGACTCGTTCCGCTTCCCGTAGCGTTCCCGCAGATCCTCCCAGTGGTCCCGCTTGGGCGAAAGGGCGATCCCCCCGCCGATCCGGGAAAGCTCCAGCCCCGAAGCGGGGCGGGCAAGCTCTT
>JAISMQ010000098.1 GCA_031276685.1 Treponema sp.
CCGGCCCGGCGGGACGCGAAGGCCCCCGGCGCCACCAGGGCAGGGCGCGGCCCCCCGCACGGGGCAGGACGCAGGACGCGCCTCCCGCGCAGGCCGGGGGAAGCTCCGGCGGCCCGGCGCAAAACCCGGCGCGGGGAACCGCAAACAGGCCCCCGGCCCGCCCCCAAAACAACGCCGCAGCCGGCCGCAGGCAGGGCCCCCAGGCAGGGCCCCCAGGCAGGGGCGCGGAACCGGGGCGGCGCAAACGGGGCCCCCGGCAGGACCAGGGCGCCCCGTCCCCGGCAGCCGGAACCCCCGCTGCCGGAAAGGGCTTTCTGGGCAAACTGCTGTCAATTTTCAAGCGGAAAAGCTAGATCCGGCAGGGGCTTTGCCGCGCCCGGGGCTATGCAGTTATGGCGCGGGGATAAGCCTGTCGGAAACCCAGGGAACCACAGGGTATGCATAATCAAGATCCCAGAATTCGTCAAGACGCATATCTGATGGAGTAGGCGGAATAAGGGTAGTTTTTCTTCCCTTAAGCCGTATCTCTCCGTTGTCTAATATTGAAATAATTCCCCAGATGGGTTCTCTATACGGCAGGCAACAGTCAAAGTTGCCGTATTTTTGGTAGTCTTCTTTGCTATAATGCGGAATCCGTTCCGTGCGGTAGTCAGCGCCCAGCCACTGAAAAGACATACTGTTAATGCCAACGTAATAAATGCCATTGATAATATTCATGTAATCCATGTGATGATGGCCAGTGAACACGGCACGAACCTTTTGAAAGCCAACTTTTTCATTTGCCATTTCCAGAATCCGCCGGGTGTAGAATCCACCTTTAAGTCCACCGGGTGTATCTATATCGGGATATTCATGAATAAAAAGTATCGTTGGAAAATCCGTCGTATCCAGATCGGAGGCAAGCCAGCGGCGCTGTTCTTTCTTTACGAAGCGGTAGCCCGCCTGGTAATCGGGCGTTTTATAAAAATCATTTTCAACTTCCTCGCTTCCATGAAGAACGACAAAATGCCAGCCCTTATAGTCAAAAGAATAATATCGCTCCTTAATGGCGGCCCCCCAAAAGCCCAGAACTTCATCATACGAATAGGTTTTTATTACACCGGCCTTTTCCGTGCTGCTGGATTCGTTATCGTGGTTTCCTATTACGTGGAACTTGGGGCCGGTAAAAGAATTCCAGACATCCACAAAGGGCCGGTTTTTTTCCCTGGGTCTGCAAAAATCGCCAAGCTGGATAATAAAATCAGGATGAACCCGGTTCATCTCGTCAATAAACGTTCTTAAACGGTCTACGGCGTCTGGCGCAAGATCGCAGTGTACATCGGCGCACATGCCGAATTTAACTATTTCTTTCATAAAACCCCTCCTTTTAGAAATTCTCTGCCTTGCGGAGAAAATCGCCTTGCCGCAATTTTTTATGCTACAACAAATTGGCGGTTTTCTCCAATACCCTCACCGGAACCAAACCAGCGGTTTCCTTTACTTCATCCGGTCGACCCTGGACTGGCATATAGCAAAATAATCCGAACCCTTCCCCCCGCGGTCTGCCCCCTGGCCTGCCCGGCGCGGCCTTGTCCGGCACTTGCGCAGGGCGGCGGGTCTGTGCTAGTGTACTTTTACATAGAAACACGGTCCGGGAGGAACGCAGATGGAAATGACCACGGGGATGCTGGAAGGGATTCGGGGATCGATAGCCCATGCCAAAAAAAGCGCTTTTTACGCCGGGTACTTCCGGGGGATAGAGGCGGGGGACATAAAGAGCCGGGAGGACTTTGAAAAACTGCCCTTTACGGGGAAGGACGATCTGCGGGAAGCCTACCCGCTGGGGCTTCTGGCGGCGGACGATGAACGGGTGGTGCGGATCCACTCTTCTTCGGGGACCACGGGCACGCCGGTGATCATCCCCTACACCCAAAAGGACGTGGACGACTGGGCCCTTATGTTCAAGCGCTGCTACGAGACTGCGGGGGTTACTGCGAAAGACCGGGTCCAGATCACCCCCGGCTACGGCCTGTGGACCGCGGGGATCGGGTTCCAGCTTGGGGCGGAACGGCTGGGGGCCATGACTATCCCCATGGGGCCGGGAAACACCGACAAGCAGCTAAAAAGGATGGAGGACCTTAAATCCACGGTCCTCTGCGCCACGTCGTCCGACGCGCTGCTCCTGGCGGAAGAGATAGAGCGGCGCGGGATACGGGACAGGATCTGCCTGAAAAAGAGCCTGATCGGTTCGGAACGCTGGGGAGAAAAGATGCGCAGCCGCATCGCGGCGGAACTGGGGGTGGAGCTGTACGACATCTACGGCCTTACGGAGATCTACGGCCCCGGTATCGGCATTAGCTGCCCCCACGCCTGCGGCATGCATATATGGACCGATTACCTTTACTACGAAATTATCGATCCCCGCACGGGCGCGGTGCTGGGCCCCGGGGAGATTGGCGAACTGGTAATTACGACCCTTCGCAAAGAGGGCGCCCCCCTTATCCGCTACCGTACCCGCGATCTAACCAGGGAAATTCCCGGCCGCTGCCCCTGCGGCAGCCCCTTCCCCCGCATCGACACCCTTATCGGGCGGTCCGATGACATGGTCAAGGTAAAGGGGGTCATGATATACCCCGGCAAAGTGGACGAGCTTCTGGCCTCCGTCCCCGACGTGTCCAGCGAATACCAGATACAGATTGACCACCTTAACGGGCGGGACATTCTTAACATCCTGTTTGAAACCGCCCTTAGCGGGGCGGAGGAGCGGAAAAACCTGGAAAAGACCGTGGAAGAGGCTTTTAAGGAGCGGATCGGCCTTACCCCCAAGCCCAAAGCCGTAGGCATGGGGGAACTCCCCCGGAGCGAGAAAAAATCCACCCGGATCTTCGACAACCGTTACTAAAACTGTTGCTAAAACCGCCGCCGGGCGCGGCGTCTGTTAGCGCGGCGGGCTGTTAGATAAAGTACATAAGGGATTCTTTTGTGTCGGTCGAACAGACTACGGCGGAAAGGGGTTTCTGATCGATGGCCCTGGCAATTCCTTCGTTCATCGGGTCGAACACGGCGGTTCTGATGCAGCGCTGCAGCCGGGTTTCCTGGGCGCCGGGGAGGGGCGGGTCCACCACCAGCATGTCCCCCTCCAGCACGCGCAGCACGTCCCCCAGGATAATATCCTGGGCGGGCCTGGTCAGCGCGTAGCCGCCGGAAGCGCCCTTGACGGATCTGATAAAACCGGAACGCCTGAGTATTATGGCCACCTGTTCCAGGTAGCGGATCGATATACCTTTCCGCTCGGCGACAACCGCCAGCGGTATGTGGGATTCCCCGGCGTGTTCGGCCAGATCGACAAGCAGCCTAATCCCATAACGGCCCCGCGTGGAAATTTTCATATCGTGTACTCTACCTGATCCATGGTTTGATAGGCCCGCACCAGATCCTGCAAGGTAAGGGAATCCACGCAGGCGGAAATTTCATCGTACAGTTCCACCCAGGTCTGCCGGGACCCGCAGGTGTCCCGCAGGGGGCAGGCATTGACGCTGATACATTCCACGGGTTCCAGGGATCCTTCCACGGCCCGCAGAATATCCCCCGCGGTGATCTTGTCCGGGTCCCTCCCCGGCACATAGCCCCCCTGGGGCCCCCGGAAGCCCTGCACAATCCCCGCCTTTCGCAGGGGGATAAAAAGCTGTTCCAGGTAGCCTTCCGATATCCCCGTGTTTTCCGCGATAACCCGGGTGCTTGTGTATTCCCCCGTGGGCAGCAGGGCCATGTAGAGAAGGGCCTCCAGCGAGTAACGCCCCTTGGTAGAGATTCTCATGGTTCGCGGGCGCAGCGCTTAAAGGCCGCGTCGAGATCGGCGATAAGGTCGTCCGGGCTTTCGATGCCCACGGACAGCCGCATAAGCCGGTCGTTTACCCCTGCGGACAGCCGCATCGGCTCCGGTATAGCCGAATGGGTTTGTACCAGCGGGTACGTGATCAGGGACTCCACGCCCCCCAGACTTTCGGCAAAGAGGATAAGGGATACGCTCCGCAGTATAACCGGCACATCGGCGGCCCGCTTTAGGTAGAACGAGATCATGCCGCTGTGCCCGCGGGCCTGGGCGGCGGAAAGCCTGAACTGGGGGTGGTCCTCAAAACCTGTGTAAAACACCTTCTCCACCCGTTCCTGGCCCCGCAGCCACTCGGCGATTTTGCGCCCGCCCAGCGCGTGCCGCTCCATCCGCAGGGCCAGCGTCTTGATCCCCCGCAGGGTAAGCCAACTGTCAAAAGGCCCCAGGCTTGCCCCCTCGCTTTTCTGTATGTTCCGCAGCGGCTCCTCCAGGTCTTCGCGGGAGTGGACCAAAAAACCGGACAGCGTGTCGTTGTGCCCGGCCAGGTACTTCGTCCCGCTGTGGACCACCAGATCCGCCCCCAGGGCCAGGGGATTCTGAAAATAGGGGGAGAGAAAGGTGTTGTCCACCGCCAGCAGCCCCCCCCTTCGGTGGATAAGGTCCGCGCACAGGCGGATATCCGTCACCTTCATCATCGGGTTGGAGGGAGTTTCGATAAAGATGGCCCTGGTCTCGTCCCGCATCGCGCCCCGCAGCCTGGCGGCATCGCTCGTATCGACCCAGGAAAAAGAAAAACCGTAGCTCCGGTAAAAATCGTTCAAAAGCCGGTAGGTCCCGCCGTAGAGGTCCTCGGAGATCAGCAGGTGATCCCCCGGCTTGAACAGCTTGATAAATGCGGAAATCGCCCCCATGCCGCTGGCAAAGGCAAGGGCGTAAGCCCCCCCCTCCAGCCGGGCCAGGGTCCGCTCCAGCTCCGCCCTGGTGGGGTTGGAGCCCCGGCCGTAATCGAAACCGGTACTCTCCCCCAGGCCGGGGTGCCTGAACGTCGAACTTTGGTAAATCGGGACGCTTACGGCGCCGGTAAGGCCCTCGAAAGGGCTCCCCCCATGCACCGCCAGGGTATCCAGCGACAGCCCCGCCGGGGGAGGGCAGGCTTCCGTGCTAATCACATAAAACTCCTAGCAGGATTGTAGGATATAGGCAAGCCACGTGACAAGGGCCCTGAAATCAACTCGCTATTGCTAACCAGGTTTTTGGGCCGTATAATATTTCCAATCGCCGCGAAGGAGGAACTATGGAATTTCAGACCGTTTCGGCCGGATGGCTGTCCGTCCTGCCGCCGATTATTGCTATTTCCCTGGCGCTGATCACCAAAGAAGTGATCTTCTCCCTCTTGATGGGCATCCTTTCCGGAACGCTGATCTACAGCCTTCTTATGGGGCTGGGGGCGGCGGGGGCCCTGCATGTAACGATTGATCTGATGATCGCGAAGGTGGGCGCGAACGCCTCCATGGTGATTTTCCTGGCAATGTTGGGGGCGCTGGTCGTGCTGGTTACCCGGGCGGGCGGTTCTGCGGCCTACGGAAACTGGGCGGCGAAAAGGCTCAAGGGCAAGCGCAGCGCGGGCGTCGCCGCCGGCTTCCTGGGTATGCTGATTTTTATCGACGATTACTTTAACTGTCTGGCGGTGGGCACGGTAATGAAGCCCGTTACCGACAAATACAACATGTCACGGGAAAAACTCGCCTACATTATCGACGCCACCGCGGCGCCGGTGTGCATCATCGCCCCTATTTCATCGTGGGCGGCGTCGGTTATCTCGTACTACCCCACCCAGACGGGGATCACCGGCATGCAGGCCTTTGTAAGCTCCATCCCCATGAACCTGTACGCGGTACTCACCCTCATCATGGTGCTGTGGCTTAACCTGCGTAAAAACGGCGATTTTGGCCCCATGGCGCAGGCGGAGCGCCGGGCGGAGGAGCAGGGGGCGGCCGCGACTACTGCGAACGCCGGGGGGGAAGCGGCCTACGCAGAAAAAGTGTCCGACAGGGGGACGGTGCTGGACCTCGTGGTGCCCGTACTGTTCCTGGTGGTCTTTTCCGTGCTGGCGATGCTTTACTACGGCGGGTTTTGGGAAGGCAAAAACGTGTTTGACGCCTTTGGCGACACGGACGCCGGATCGGCCCTTGCCCTGGGGGGCTTCGGCGCGCTTTTTGTGGCCTTTTTTGTCTTTGTCCCCCGCAAGCTGATGAGTTTTGCCGATTTTTTCGCCGGGGTCGCGGACGGGGTAAAGTCCATGGTGATCGCCCTTATCATCCTGTCCCTGGCCTGGACCATTAGCGGGGTATGCCGGGATCTGCTGGCAACGGATCTGTACGTGGCGGAACTGGTGCAGCACTCAAATCTCCCGGTGCTGCTGATCCCCGCCATCATGTTTGTCATAGCGGCGGGTCTGTCCTTCGCAACCGGGACCGCCTGGGGGACTTTTGGTATTCTTATCCCCATCACAATCGCGGTCTGCGACATTGTGGCCCCCTTTCTTTCGGTTACTTCGCTTTCGGCGGTACTCGCGGGGTCGGTGTTCGGCGACCATTGCTCCCCCATTTCGGACACAACGATCCTCTCCTCCACGGGGGCGGGCTGTAACCACATAAGCCATGTATCAACCCAGATACCCTACGCCCTTACGGTGGCGGCGGTCTGCGTTGTCGGCTACGTTGTCGCGGGGCTTACCGCGCCGCTCGGCTTCGGCGTCAGCATCGGGATTACGCTGCCAATCAGCTTAGCTTTGCTGTGCGCCCTCCTGCTCGTGCTTCCAAAACTTACGCCGGGCGTTTCCAGGCGCTGACACGCCGTTTTAGCGGGGGGGCCTGCGGGCTTTTAACAGGAAGAGCAGCAGCAGGGCCATGTAGACCACAAGCAGGCCCAGGACGGTGACGGTCATAAGGCCGCCCTGCGGGGCAAGGCCGATCAGGGCCAGGAGGGGGAATCCGAAAAGAACCGCGAAGGCGCTGCCGGATACCAGGTTGTTCGCCGCCGGGCTGCGGTAGCCGGGGTCAAGCTCGCGGAGCAGAAGGATGCCGCTCGAAATAGTCCCGGTCATCATGCCGTACATGCTCAGCAGACCCTCCAGGTAATAGCCGGGGTACACCCGTTTGCAGATCCAGCGGAGGTACGCAAGGGTGCCCAGGGCCCCGGCCGCCGCCAGGATCAGGAACGGTACCCAGAGATCCCGCAGATCGCCTATTTCGATGGCGGCAATGCCGGTAATGATCATAATGTCAAAGGCAAGGCCGGAAATACGGCTTAACAGGTAGTTGTTCTGGTACTGGTGGGTCATGATTCTGAAACGCCGCAGATGGGACATGACAAGGCGGATCAGCATGGCGGTTACCGAGCCGAAAATAAAATTGAACCCCCACAGCAGTGAGGAAACCGTCTTTTCAATGCCGGGCCCAAGGAGGCCCGCAAGGCCGGAAAGGCCGCGGATCAGCAAATAGGAGAGCAGGTAGGCCAGCAGCACCAGGGCCGCCTGTATGCTCAGCCGGTCCACGCTTTCCGACAGGGGCATTTCTTTTTCATCCTGAAAGATATCGGTCATCACCGATCCCGAAATATCGCCCGGATCCTGCCGCGCAATGCGGCCCCTGCGCCTGAGGATGTTGAGGTAGATTACCCCCACGATGCAGGCAGACAGGAATCCTGCTGCGGCCAGGGAAAGGGCAAAACTGTGCCCCCCGGTAAAGCCGAGGGCCTCGTAGGAAGCGCCCACGTTGTTCGCCTGGCCCGGGCCCTGGCCGTAACCCATGGGGAGGAGGATCCCCGCCGCGGCGAAAAGGTCCGGCGCCAGCGTCACGGAAAGGGCCAGGGTAATGGCGAGTCCCATGATACCCTGCAAAACATAGCAGGAAACGATAAGGGCGCCGCTCTTGAGGCCCGCCAGGGAGCCGCTGCCGTTCTTGTCCAGGGGCCGAAGGGACAGGGCGATGAAGCCTATGGCGATGCCGTGGTACGTGATCATCTCCAGCAGTTCAACATTTACCCAAAACAGCCCGCTTATCCGTATGAAAAGGAGCAGGAAGCCCCCCAGCACCGATGTGGGCATCAGGGTTTTCCTGACAAAGGCGGCCTTGCGCCTGAGTATGTTGGCGCCCAACAGAATACCGGCGATTATGCCCGCCTGTATCATCGTATCCCAAAGCGCGGTATTTGCGGCGGAAAAATCCATCTGGCAACTCCTTGGAAAGCATATCTGCCGTAGTACTACGTCAGGTTTGGAACAGATCTGCGCGCCAGCAGCTCAAAGACCCGCTGGTACTTCGCCGCGCTGCGGGGCATTTTGTTGGTAAGCTCGTAGCGTCTGCCCCCGGCGCTGAAGACCAGGGTACGCTGGCCGGTAATGGCAAGGTCGCGTATATCCCCCAGGGGGAAATGGATCGTCCCGCAGCGGAGGCCCCCCCTGCCCAGGCTCAGCCTGCCCTGTTCAAGAAGGCGGGCCCTTAACCCAATGGTTACTTCGGAGATCCGTTCCCCCTCATCGGAACACACGGGTTCGGCGGCGGCGTCCACGATGTTATCCATGGCTTCGTATTGCCAAAACCACCAGTCCCGCACCGTGGTAAAGATCCTGTTACCAGTAAAGGTGTTTGTCTGGACGAGGGGATGCAAGGTACCGTAGGCATCGTAGCGGTAGGCCAGGCCGCAGCGGCAGCGCAGCACATCCCCGCGGGAGGAGAGGGTTCCCAGCCCGCCGCAGCGCGGGCAAAGGTAGAGGGCCGTTTCCAGTTCTTCCGCAAGGGCCCGGCCCTGGTACGGGCGGGGGTCTTTCCCCATGGTTTCATAGGCATCTTCGGAAATATCCCGGCGGATCAGCTCGGTTATCGCGGCTCCCGTCATGGATTTAAGCTTGTCCGGGGGGTAAAACCCCACCGGCCCGCCCCACACCGGCCCCCTCCGCGTCTTCCGGCTCCAGCGGGGGGCGGAAAAATAGCCGCCCCGGATACGGTAGGTGATCAGCGCCGCCCCCGAGATCCGCGCCAGCTTCCCCGCAGCCTCCCCCACGCTGCCGGTCATTCCCGAAAAACTGCGGTTTCCTTCGGCAAAGAGGCACACATTCGCATTGGCCCGCAGGCGGCCCAGAATGTCCCGCAGCGCCCGCCCATCGCCGCCGCCCTTGGGGAAAACAACGGGGTTGAAGAAAAACCGGATCAGCGCGGAGGCGAAACCCAGGCGGAACACATGCTCGCTGGCCACAAAGTACAGATGCCCCGGAAAACTACAGCCCACAAAGAAGGGGTCCAGATTGGTAGTGTGGTTGGAGATCACCAGGGCGGGGATTCCTTCGCCGTATCCGGCGGCCCCGTATCCGGCGGCCCCGTATCCGGCGGACCGCGCAGCCTCCGCCGCATCCCGCACCGTTGTACAGCGGTAGCGGAAGATCCTCCGCAGCAGGGGGGCCACAACCGCCCACAGAAAACGCCACACCAGCAAGTGAAAGAAACGCCCGCCCCGGTCCCCGCTGCGGGGACCCGCGCCCCGCCGGGGGTCCGCGTCCGGCGATTCAGGTTTTTCCCAGGCACTTCCGGCCCATCTTTTGACAGCCATGTATGTTTTATAATCAATTTCACCAAACCCGGTAATCCCCAGGGACGTATCGCCCTTAGCCTGCCTCTGAATACGGTTTTTAAGTACCTGGAAACCGAATAACTAATACAAAAACAGACTAACGTGGTATACTAAGGCCATGAAGATTCGTTGCCTGTGTCTTTGCGGCCTGTGCCTTGGGGGGGCGCTTTTCGCACAGGCCGGGGCCGGGGCTGAAAGCAGCCGCGGTACGGCCTGGATTATCCCCATTCAGGGTGATATTGAACCTTCCCTGACGGCTTTTGTGCGCCGGGAGGGGCGGAAGGCCCTGGACCAGGGGGCAAAGTTCCTGATCTTCGAGATCGACACCTTCGGTGGCCGGGTGGATTCGGCCCTGCAGATCACCTCGTTTATCACGTCGGTTAAGGACGCCAGGACCGTCGCCTGGGTAAACAGCGGGGAAGGCTCCATGGGGGTAAGCTGGTCCGCCGGCGCCCTGATCGCCATGGCCTGCCAGGATATCTACATGGCCGCCGGAACCTCCCTGGGGGCGGCCGCGCCGGTGACCGTCGGGGCGGACGGCCAGGCCGAGGGGACCGGGGAAAAGACCGTTTCCGCGGTCCGGGCCCAGATGGCGGCCCTGGCGGAGCGGAACAATCACCCGGTGGAAATAGCCAGGGCCATGGTGGACTACGATGTGGAACTGTGGGAAGCAGTGATAGACGGGGAAACCCGGATTCTTACCCAGCAGGAACTGGAACGGCTGGAACAAGAGGCCGGGCCGGAAGGGCCCAAACCGGAGCGCCGTTCCGTGATCTCCCCGGCGGGAAAACTGCTCTCCCTTACCAGCGGGGAGGCGCTGCGCTACGGCCTGGCGCGGGGCCTGGCGGACGACCGGGACAGCCTGCTTGCGGCTATCGGGGCGGCCGCCCCGGCGGTCGAAAGCGCCCCCGGCGCCGCCGACGGGATCGTCTCCCTGCTTACCAGCGCGCCGGCCCAGGTCCTGCTGATCATACTGGGCCTGGTGATGATCTTCCTGGAAATCAACACCCCCGGTTTTGGAATTTTTGGGGTCGTGGCGATTATCGCCTTTGTTACGGTCTTCGGAGCCGGGGCCATGCTGGGCAAAGTAGAATCAGCGGAGATCGTCCTGTTCCTCATCGGCCTGGGCCTTCTGGTGGTGGAGATCTTTATCACCCCCGGTTTCGGCGTTTTGGGCATCTCGGGATTCCTCCTAATCGGCGTTTCCCTGCTGCTGTCTATGCAGGATTTTGTAATTCCCCGTTTCGACTGGGAATGGGCCTTGCTGGGGAGGAACGCAGTGGTAGTATTTGTGGCGCTTATCGCCGCGATCTGCGGTATCGCGGCAATAGCCCTGCTGGGGCCCAAGGTCCGTCTGTTCAACCGCCTGACCCTTACAACTCAAATTACGGGGACCGCCGGGGGCCCCGTTTCCCCGGGCGATCCGGACGGGAAGGGCAATGCCTATGAACCCCTTCTGGGAAAGATCGGCGTTGCCGCCACCCCCCTGCACCCGGTCGGCAGGGTGGAGATTGAGGGGGAAATCTACGAAGCCCAGGCGGAAGGTCTTTTCGTGGAGCGGGGCCGGGGGGTAAAAGTTACCAGGGTACGGGGGAACAACATTACTGTGCGGCTTGTGTAGCCTGACCAATGAAAGCGGCGCCGGGGTAGAATGAATTTTTATAGCGGCCTTGAGCGGCGAAATAATTTATGAGGAGTATCGTATGGCGTATGGAATCGTTTTAGTTGTTCTGGGGATTATCGCCCTTGGATTTTTGATTCTCTTCTTCCGGTTTTTCGGTCTCTGGTTCCGGTCTTTGCTTTCCGGGGCCTACGTGGGGATGGGGAAGCTGATCGGCATGTGGCTGCGGCATGTGAACCCCGCAGTAATTGTGGATTCGCGGATCATGCTGTCCAAGGCGGGGATTGAGGTGGCCAGCGACATGCTGGAGACCCACTTTCTGGCCCGGGGGGATGTAATGAAGGTGAGCCGCGCCCTGGTGGCGGCGAACAAGGCCAACATCGAGCTGCCCTTCCAGCGGGCCGCCGCCATAGACCTGGCGGGCCGGGACGTGCTGGAGGCGGTGCGGACCAGCGT
>JAISMQ010000138.1 GCA_031276685.1 Treponema sp.
TCACCTGCTCGTTTTTAATGGCGTAGAATTTCTGCGTCATCTGGGGGAGGCCCCAGGTTCCGAAGCTGGTCATAAAGACCAGGGAGAAGATCGTGATGAACGAAGGCTGCTGCTCCGCCGGGATGTGGGCGCTGTAATTTTCCGCCACTTTTCCTATCATTTCAAAATAACCGCCCCCCCGGTTCGAAAGTACCACTACCATAATGGCCGCGCCGAAGAACATGATGATCCCCTGGATAAAATCGGTTATCGCGATGGCGAAGTAGCCGCCCAGGATCAGGTACACCCCGGTAAAGGCGATCATGACGAGCAGGGCGATGTCGTAGGGGATGCCGAAGACCGTTTCAAACAGGTGCCCCAGCCCCTTAAAGACCGATGCGGAGTAGGGGAGGAGGAAGAAGAAGATCACGCTGGCGGCCACGGGTTTCAGGTGCCTGGCCCCGTAGCGTTCCTGGAGGAATTCCGGCATGGTCATGGTATCCAGATTCTGGGTCATCCGCCGGGTCCTGCGGGCCAGGACCAGCCAGGCCGCCCCCGCCCCGATAAGCGCGTTCCCCAGGGCGATCCACAGGGCGTTAAGGCCGAACTGCCAGCCCTGGGTCCCGGCGAAACCGATGAAGATCACGGCGGAAAAGTAGGAGGTTCCGTAGGCCACTGCGGAGACCCAGGGGCCCAGGCTGCGGCCCCCCAGGAAAAAATCCCCCAGGGTCTTGGTTTTCTTCATCCCCCAGATCCCGACGCCGGTCATAACCGCCAGAAAAACCGCCAGAAAGACAATGCCGATGTTCATAATGAGGTATTCTACCCGTATCGGCCTTGTTATGTCTGCTGTTTTTGCGTTGCCTGTCGTGCCGCCTTCACTTTTCCCCCTTCGGAGTTTATAGTAAGGCGTGCCAACATTTGAGGATCTTGGGGTTTTACCCTTCTTTTCTGCCCGCCTTGGAAGGCGGAATATCTACAAACCTACGGATATTCAGCAAAAAGTCATTCCGGAACTGCTGGAGGGCCGGTCCCTGGCCTTCCGCTCCGCCACCGGGACGGGCAAGACCTTTGCGTACCTTGTCCCCCTGGTCCAGCGCCTTGTCTCCGATGCCGGGCCGGCCGAAGGGGCCGCGGGCGCTTACGCGGGCCCCGCGATTCTGATCCTGGCGCCCACCTCCGAACTGTGTTCCCAGATCAAGGCCGAGGCGGACTTTCTTTTGGGCGAATCCGCGCCCGCAGCGCCGGCGGAGGATCCTGCCGATAGCCGGCTTCCGGCGGCTGCGCGGCTTCCGGTGGCGGGGCTGCTCATCGGGTCGGGGAACCTTAAGCGGCAGATCGAGACGCTGAAAAAGGACCGGCCCGCCGTGGCGGTGGGGAACCCCGGCAGGCTCCTGCTTCTGGCCAAGATGGGGAAGCTCAGATTCGGCGGCCTCTGTTCGCTGGTTTTTGACGAGGGGGACCGGCTTGCGGCGGATGACCTGCGGGGGGAACCCCTGGACCTTCTGGAAGGTCTTGCCCGGAGCCGGTCAGGGGGGATTCCGGGCCTTGTCCGCGCCGCCTGTTCCGCCACCCTGTCCCTAAAGAACCTGGAATCCCTGCTTCCCCTTGTGGGGGAGGATCTGGCGGTTGTTGAAACCGACGAGCAGGAGATCCTGCGGGAGCGGATACAGCACTGGGCCATCTGGAGCGAGGGCCGCCGGAAAGTAGAGACCCTCCGCTCCTTTCTGGCGGCGGCACAACCCGAAAAGGCCCTGATCTTTACCGGGCGTTCCTGGGACGCGGAACACATCGTTCCCCGCCTGGGCCACCTGCCCGCCGCCGCCCTCTACGGCCACATGGAAAAAAAGCGGCGGCGCGGCGCGGTTGCCGCGTTCCGTTCGGGAAAGGTGCGGCTGCTGGTTTCCAGCGATCTGGCCGCACGGGGCCTCGATATACCGGGGATTACCCATGTAATCGCCCTGGACGTTCCCCCGGAGGCCGATCTCTACACCCACCGGGCGGGCCGTACCGGCCGGGCGGGGAAGCGCGGGATCATGGTGAGCATAGGGGACGAGACGGAGATGCGCCGCCTGGCCCTGATAGAAAAGCGGCTGGGCCTTACGGTGTACCCCAAGGAACTTTGCCGGGGGCGGATCGTGGCGCCTTCGCCAATGGCGCCCTCGCCGGAGGCGCCCGCTATTGAGGCGGCGCCTGGGGATTTTCCAGCGGGGATATGAGTACCCGGTCGATCCGGTTGCCGTCCATGCCCAGAATTTTGAATTCAAAGTTCCCGTACACAAAACGCGCCCCGGGCCGGGGTATTTCTTCCGCGATGGAGAGGATAAAGCCCGCCAGGGTGTGAAAATCCGGGTGATCCTCTCCCGCCAGGCTGTCCAGCCCCAGCACCTTGATGGCGTCGTCAATATTGACGCTGCCCCCGGCGATCCAGCCGCCGCCCTCCTGGGGGCGGATCTCCTCGTCCTCTCCGGCGGCGGCGGAAAATTCCCCCACAATCTCTTCGACCAGGTCCCGGACGGACAGGATGCCGGAAAACCCGCCGTACTCGTCCATCACGAACAGGTAGTCCGTGTTCCCCTTGCGGAACGCCTCGAATGCTTTAAGGGCGGACATGGTTTCCGGGATAAAGGACACCTTGCGGATAAGGGATCGCAGGCCCTGGCCCAGATCCTGCCAATGCTCCCAGGACGGGTCCTCCGTCATGGCGCGCAGGAGGTCTTCCCGGTACAGGGCCCCCAGGATATTGTCCAGCGTGTCTTCCGCCACGGGGAAACAGCCCTGGCCCTGTTCTTTTAGGATCATATCCCGGATTTCCTGGGGGCCCGCATGAATATCCAGCCACTCGACCTCCGACCTGTGGGTCATAAAAGCGCCGGCGGGGCGGTCCCCCAGGTAAAAGACCCCCTCGACCATGGTGCGTTCCTTGCTCTCCACGACACCGGATTTTTCCCCTTCCGCCAGAGCCCCCCGCAGCTCGTCCTCCGTCATGCCCGCGGCTTCCGCCTTGTCCATGCGGAAGAACCGCCGGGCGGCGGCGTTGATAAGGGCGTAGAAACCCAGCAGGGGCCGGCAGGGGAAGGAAAAGAGGCGGACGATGGGGAGGAGCCGGGCGCTTACCTTTTCCGGGGCGGCGTCGGCGATGATCCGGGGGACAAAGATCCCCAGGATCACCACTGCCAGGCCCAGAATCAGGATCACCAGGGCGGCGGCCCCGCCCGAAGGCGCGGGGGTATTCCCCAGGACCAGGAAGCCCCCCAGCACCCCCGCGAGGATCCGTAAAAACGCGATCCAGATCCGGCATGCCTGCAGGAAAAACCCGAACTTGTCAGCCGCCTCCAGCGCCCGCAGGCAGCCCTGGTCCCCCCCTTCGGCCAGGGAGCGCAGGCGGCCCTTGCGGACGGAGCCAAAGGCCATCTCGGCAAGGGAAAAGAAGCTTCCCAGCAGAACGGCGGTACAAATAACCAGGATCTGCGGCCATTGGCCGGCTAGTGGCGCGTCCATCAGTCGCCGATCTCCTCCCTGGTAAGGGGCCGGAGGATCCTCAGGCCGTCCAGGGAAGTTTCCTGTGTCCTGGTTTTTCCGTCGGGGTTCAGTTCCCCAAAGATCTGCACGATGGGGAACCGGGGGTTTTCGGGGTTAACATCCACCACCTGCCCCTTTTTCCCGCTGGAAAGCAGGACGTAGAGCCCGATGGGGTAGATTGACAGGGAATAAACCAGGGCGCGGATCGCAGCGTCATCGTACTGCTTCCCCTCGTTTTTAAGCAGTTCCACTATCCCCGTGTATTCGTCACGGGCCTCCCGGTGGGGCCGGTAGGAGGAAATGGCGTCGTAGGAACAGGCCACGGCGATAATTTTTGAGTACAGGCTGATCTTGTCGGAGGTAAGGCGCCGGGGGTAGCCGGCGCCGTTTTCCCGCTCGTGGTGTTCCAGGGCGGCAAGGCTTACCGCCAGGGGGAAGCCGTATTCCTTGAGGGTGTTGTAGCCCAGGGCAGGGTGCTTGTAGATCATCGTTCGCTCCTCCGGGGAAAGGGTCCGGGAATTAAGGTAAATCTTCGCGGGAAGCTTGATCATGCCGATCTCGTGGAACAGGGCCGCGACCCCAAGTTCAATAAGCCTGTGGGGGGGCAGTTTGAGGTAGAGCCCGATGATGACGGCGATAATTGTCGATTTTGCCGTGTGGGCGATAAGGTAGTCTTCTTTGACATTTTCCATGTTTTTAAGCACCCGCAGCAGGTAACGCTGATCCTCGCGGATCCGGCCCAGGAACACCTTTGCCTGTTCCGCCACGCGGTTAAAACTGACGGGTTCCCCCATAAAGACTGCGGAAAAAAGTTCGTTTATGTAGGCCTTTAGTTCCTGGCAAAATTGTTCCGCCCATTTTATTTTTTCCGCGTCGGCCAGGGCTGCGGCCCGCGCCAGGTTGACGACCGACCCCCCCCCCGTCCCGCCGGAATAGCTGTCCCTGGGCTCCCCGTCGCTTAAAACTTCCCGGAAATCCCAGTCCGACAGGGTTTGGATCAGTTCCGCCGTAAAGGGCATTTCCGGCGCGGCGACCAGAAAATTGGCGTCCAGGTATACGGGTTCGGTAAAAAAATAGTTGGGCGGAATATCTCTAACCGTGTAACTCTTCATGGTTCTCCGGGCTCCGCGTTCCGGAACCTATTATTGACAGAATTTTCCAATCCTCTATCATAGAATTTGTCATGGGATTCCCGTTCCCAGTTGCTAAAAAATTACGGGGCCGGTTCAAAAATCGCCATTTTAAGGCGGCCCCTCGTTATAGGAGAATTTTTCTTGAAATTCAAAGCCTTTTTCCTGTTTTTTAATGGTATCATCGCGGCTTTTTTACTGGCCATCCTCTTTATGCCCATGGTGGGGGGCGGTTTTGTCAGCCCCTGGGACCGCAGCCTGTGGATGTCGCTGTGGCCCATCGCGGCGGTCCTTGCCACTACTTTAATCATACTGGATATCTACTATTTTTTCAACAGAAAACTCTTCCGCCTGCTTGAGCGGGAAGACTGGCCCGCCCTTTCGGCGTACCTGGAAACCCGCTTTATGCGGCGGGGCCGCTACCCCGCGCAGTTGACGCGGCTTTTCGTGAACACCTGCCTGGTCATGTCCGATTCCCGGTCGGTGCTGGATCTGGAAAACAGGCTTATGCTCGTAAGGCCCGCCCTGGTCGAACGAAACGCCCTTGTCTTTGGGGTCGCCCATATTCTGGCCAAAGACTTTGGCGGGGCCCTGCGTTTTTTTGCCGCCCGCGACCGGGGGGACCTGGCGAAGCGCCCCAGGCAGTGGATTGCCTGGTACCACGGTTTCTCGATGCTGCTGGAAAAGCAGTTTTTGAATGCGGCGGAAAAATTCCGCTTCCTTGCGCGGGAAGCCCGTGACCCGGTGGTGGCGGCCCTGGCCGCGTGGTTCCTTGCGGACAACCTTTCCAGGGCGACTTCATTCCTGGAGGAAGCCGCCGCCGCGCGGGAGCGGGTCCGCGGCGTCCTGAAAGCGCGGAAGGACTGGGAACGGGAGCTTGCCAGGACCGAAAACGAGATATACACGGCAATCGTGCGGAGGTATATCAATGACGCGGGAAATTGGATATACCAGACTTAGGATGGTGCAACGTGAAGGTATTTGAAAAATCCGCCAAGCTGGAAAAGGTCTGCTACGATATCCGGGGGCCGGTGCTGAAAGAGGCCAAGCGCCTGGAGGACGAGGGGTTCCGCATCCTTAAACTGAACATCGGGAATCCCGCGACCTTTGGCTTTAACGCCCCCGACGAGATCATCCACGACATGATCATTAATCTGCGCAACGCCCAGGGCTACTCCGATTCCCGCGGCCTTTTTTCCGCACGGAAGGCGGTCATGCAGGATTTCCAGTCCAGGGGGATCCTGGACGCGGAGATCGACGATATCTGGATAGGCAACGGGGTAAGCGAGCTTATCATGATCGCCATGCAGGGGCTTTTGGACACCGGGGACGAGGTTCTTATCCCCATGCCCGACTACCCCCTGTGGACCGCCGCGGTTACCCTGGCGGGGGGAAGGGCGGTGCATTACCTTTGCGACGAAAGCGCCGGATGGGCCCCCGATCTGGACGATATCCGGTCCCAGTTGAGCGAGCGGACCAAGGCCATCGTCGTGATCAACCCCAACAACCCCACGGGGGCCGTCTACGACCGGGCCACGCTGGAGGGGATCGCCGCCATTGCGCGGGAACACGGGCTTATCGTCTACGCCGACGAGATCTACGACCGGATCACCTACGACGGGGCGCGGCACATCATGATGGCGTCTATCGCGGGGGACATTCTGACGGTTACGTTTAACGGCCTGAGCAAGGCGTACCGGGCCGCGGGTTTCCGTTCCGGCTGGATGGTCCTTTCGGGGAACAAGAAGGCCGCCGCCGGGTACATAGACGGGCTGGAGATGCTCTCCAACATGCGGCTCTGCGCCAACGTGCCCGCCCAGTACGCCATTCAGACCGCCCTGGGGGGCTACCAGAGCATCAACGATCTGGTGCTTCCGGGGGGCCGCCTTAAAGAACAGCGGGATACTGCGGTGCGCCTGGTGAACAGCATCGGCGGCCTTTCGGTGGTGGAACCCCGCGGGGCCCTGTACTGTTTCCCCAAAATTGACGTGCAGCGTTTCAACATTACCGATGACGAGCGCTTTGTCATGGATCTGCTGCGGGAACAGCGCATCCTCCTGGTCCACGGCACGGGCTTTAACTGGAAGGCCCCGGATCATTTCCGCCTGGTCTTCCTCCCGGACAAGGATACCCTGTCGGACGCGCTGCACCGCCTGGGGGTTTTTTTGGAGCATTACCGGCAGTAGCGATCCTGTTAGTATGCGGCGGGCTTTCTTACCCCGGTTTTTATCTCCACAAGCTTGTTTTTAAGCTCCGATTCGATTTTGATCAGTTCCTGCTCGGCGGATCTGCGGGCCGCCTTGCCCTTTTCCTGAATGGAGATCGTTTCCTCCAGCGTGGCGATCAGATCGGCGTTGACTTTTTTGAGCGTTTCAATTTCCACTATCCCCCGTTCCCCCATGCTGACAACCGAGGCGGTGGTTTCTTTAAGCATCTGCGAATTCTTAAGGAGAAGTTCGTTGGTCGTCTTGTCAACTTCCTGCTGCAGTTTAAGGGCCCCGGCCTGTTTGAAAATTCCCATGGCGATGATAATCTGGTTTTTCCACAGGGGAATCGTATTCAGGATGGAAGTCTGGATCTTGTCCACCAGGATACGGTCGTTGTTCTGTACCAGCCTGATCTGGGGCGCCATCTGCGTTGATATGGTTTTGCTGAGTTTGAGGTCGTGTACCTTTTTTTCAAACCTGTTGGTCATCTGGACCATGTCGTTCATCTGCTGCGAAATCATCGGGTCGGAGGAAGCTTCGGCCCTGCGTTTTAGTTCGGGGATAACCGTATCGTTCAGTTCTTTTACTTTTAGCTCTCCTGCGGCGATGTAGATCTCCAGTTCCCTGAAGTACTCCCTGTTGTGGTCAAACATAATATCAAAAAGGCCGATGTCCTTGAGCAGATCCATGCGGGTCTTTTCCAGATTGGCGCAGATCCGGTCGATTTGGACTTCGATTTTTTCGTAGCGGGAGATAAAATTCCTGAACGAGTTAAATATCTTCCCGACAAGGGGGATTCTGTTTATCAGGGCGGACGGCGACAGTTCGTCAACACGGGCGCCCCGTATAACGCCCAGCAGATTGGTCATCATGGTTCCGGCATATCCGGCATCCTTGTTACGGACGTTTGCCAGTACGCCGTCGGAAAAATCGGCAATCTTGCTCTGAATACCCACCGCGTACTGTTCGATCTGCTGCGCGTCGGTAACGTCGATTGTCTGCGCCAGTTCCTGTGCCTGTGGCGCTATATCTCTGTCCGATACCTGTTCCACGTTATCCTCCGTTAGAAATTGTATCCATAATTTTTTGCATGGTATCCGGGCCGGGAAGCTGGATCACTTTTTTAACCTGCCCCGGCACCCCGGTTACGTCGAACTGCCTGCCCGCCTGCTGCCCCGAAGCTACCCCGGTACGAAACCCGTGGGTTTCCCAGGCCAGGGCCTGGATATCTTCTTCGAGCAGCGCGTCTATTACCTGGTCGCCCCCGGCGGTCAGCGCGATAAAGGGGTGCGCGCTCCAGACTGTCGGCTCCGGGTACAGGACCACGATGTCGTCTTTGACATAGGCCCAGTCTGCGGGGTGTTCAACCGAAAATTCCAGTATCTGGCTTTCGTAGCCGACAATAACCGGCCTGGCGCCTATTCCGGTTTTGAGGAAGCTGTTAAAAAGATCCGCCGATGAGGACTCCAGGTAGCCCAGCTTGTCGAAAAACCGTTTTAGTTCCGGCCCGTTCGCAGCAATGCTTTCCCCGCTTGCCACTTCCCCGCCGTTCAGCATGTTGGCCACAAGGCCCGCGAACATATTGCCCGAATTGGATTTTAGGGGATCGGTGGAAAGGACGTACATGGTTCCGTACAATTCGCCAAGGCCGACGCTGCTCCACGCGGTATCCGCCAGAATGGCGTCTATCAATTTGACAAGATCGATGTACGCGGTTTCATCTTCGGTGCGTACCCAGCCCTGTTTTTTGAAAGCCTCCGCCACGTTTTTTCTGGTGTACAGCACGATGGGCGAATTAAACACGACCTCCGCCCGCTTGTAGGCGGAACCGTATTTCTGCCGGTAAAGTTCAAGGGCCGTGTAGCTTGAGGGGAACAGGTAGTCCATGCCTTCAAGGGGGGCGTTTACCATGTCGATGGAGCCCGCTTTTTTGTAATGAATGGATACCGAGTATTTTTTCTGCATAAGGCCGGTAAACCGTTCGTCATCGAAAAGCCCGGTTTTTTCGCCCCCCAGGTAGCCGTTTATGGCGATTTCACGGGTTTTTGCCCCCCGAAAATTTTGGTACGCCAGGGCTGCCAGAATAACCAGCGCCAGAATCACAAGCCCCGCGATTCGGCCTTTCATGAATCCTCCGTCCGCACGATGTTTTCAAGCAGCTTGATGTCCGCCTCGATATCTATTACCTCGCTGGAAATCAGCCGGGAAAACTGCAAAACCATCCCCCGTAAAACCGATTCCAGCGCGGAAAGCGTTTTTTGTTTCAGCGCCCGAAGCTTTTCCGTTTCTATTCCGGCGGACGCAAGATCGTGGTACCTGTTTAGTATTTCTACCGATTTGTCCAGGTAGTAGGTAAAAAACCGCCGGGCCATTACCGCTTTGGCGGGGTTCTTTTTGATGTATTCAACTATGCTGCCCCCTTCCCGGTACACGCGCAGGGCCTTTGTTTTTAGATCGGGATCGTTCGAAGTGTCGATGATCGTCTTTATCGAGGACAGGTCTTTTTCCCCTTCGTCCAGCAGCGTTATGATCTCTGCGCCGTTTTTCATGCGTCCGACATGTACGCCGCCGATCCGTAAAACCGGGACAAGCAGGAAGCTTAAACCCACATAGCAGCCCAGGGACAGGAGCGCTGCGGCGGCAAGGGCCCAGCGCAGCAGGGCCAGCGACACGGCAAAGACGGCGATGGAAACCAGAAATGGGATAATAACGTACACCCAATTATCTTTTTTCATGCGGGCCCCTTTTCAATTGTACCCCTTGGCGTTCTTAAAGGCCGCCGCCAGATCCGTTTTGCCGTCAAAGACCCGCGCCCTGGTCAGATCCGCCAGGGCGTCAAGCTGCGTCTTCCGGGCGTCCCCGAACATGATGGAAAACACGGGAATGTCCAGTTCTTCCAGGCCGGTATTCCTGTAGAGGGCGCTGAACTCCTCAAAATGGTCGCTCGATTCGCCGTCGGTCATGAGGATGATAGAGCTTATGTAATCCTGGAGGCGGTAGCCCCGCGTAAGCTGGAAACACCGGATAATGGGCGCGTAGATGTTCGTCCCGCCCCCCGGCTGTACGGCGTCAACGGTCCGGTACACGCCCAGCAGTTTTTCCGGGTCGTTCCCGGAAACGCTGATAACCTGCCTGACGCCGCTGTCGAACAGCACAAAAACGTTTGTATCTTTTTCTCCGGCGGCCAGCAGGTTTTTCTTCGCCCGGTCCTGATCCAGCAGATTCAATATGGCTTCTTTAAGCTGCGTTTCCCCCGTGCCCGACATGCTGCCGCTAAAATCAAGGCAGTAAAACGTAAGGGAAGGTTTCTTAAGCTTTTCCTGGTACAGTTCCAGCGCCTTTTCTATTGCCGCCGCGCCGGGCATCTTAATGACAGACAGGGTTTTGGCAAGATCGATCCCATCGTCCGCATTAAAAGCGCCGCTGTTTTCCGCGCTTATGGGGATAAATCCCGTGCGCCTTCCGGTTTTTTGAATTTCCGCCTGGGCGGGGGCGGACATCAAATACCCCTGCAGTTTTTTGAACAGCGCTTCTTTCTCTGAATCGCCGTTGTCGATATAGCCCAACGGCGAATCGGCCAGGGCTACCCCCTCTTTGGGGTAAACCGCGTACAGGGTCTCCCGGCCTTCCTCTTTCAAGCGCCGGTTCGCGGCGATGATCAGGGTTTCGTAGTTCACCATGGCGTCGTAATCCGACGACAGGAACAGATCTTTGAGCCAGTCGGAACTGCCGGACGAGCGGTTGATGCCCTTGAGCAGTTCGCTGACGGACACCTGCAGGGCCGGATCGTCCAGGTCGTCTGAACGTATCATTTCCGGGTTGCCCAGAAAGGCGTACAGAAAACTGATATAGGCGCAGGCCCCGGAATTGGACTGGGTGGCGCTGGTCATGCAGAAACTCAGTTTTTTTGCCTGGATAGCCGCAAGAATATCGGTAACGGAAACATCGCGGCCCGTAAATCCCAGGCTGCCGGCAACGCTTTTCTTTATGCCGAACACCACCGGAGTCTGATAGACGCTTGCCGCGTGCTTTACCTTGAACGAAGTGTCGCCCAGGGAAATCCACATGCTGTTCGCGGGCCAGACGGCGTCATAGTCCCCGCCTCCCCCTTTCAGCAGATCCATAATGTCCAGGGAACCCATGTAGCTTATGCTGATCGCCGCGCCGTTCTTCCCGCAAAAATCTTCCAGCAGGAATTCCAGGTCCCGGTTTTCGGATCCCGAGACGATCCGCAGCGGATCTTTTGAACGGTTTGCCGGCGCTGTGTCTGCCGCTATTGTAGTTGTAGTACCGTCCCGGGACACCGTAAGGTCCAGGGCCGTATTTCCGGCCTCGCCCTTTTCGTTGGTGCATCTTGCCAGGATCTGGCCTGCCAGGACGAGGAACAGTAACGCGGCGCGCAAACAACCCGGTCCAAAACGCTTTTTCCCCACACCACGCCCCCTTGACGGAAAATCCGGCCCGGCTGCGCCGGAGTTCTTCATTGTTACGCGGGAATGTCAGAAATCAGTACGGGCTGCGTTAAGAATAGGCAAAATCGGCGGGTTTTCGGCGCAAGCAGCCGGAACACAGGTGTTCCGGCTGTCACCTGTTACATGATCTGCTCGTCGATGGGTTTGCCCGAAGGGACCATGGGGAGGACGTTCTCGTCTTTATCGATGGCCACGTCGATAAGGGCCGTCCGGCCGGCGGCCAGATCTTCGGCGGCTTTGGTCAGGGCGGCGCTAAAGTCCCGGCGGTCTTCGGCGCGGTAGCCGGAAACGCCGTAGGCGTCCGCCAGTTTCACAAAGTCCGGGAAGGGGCCCAGGTCCGTTTCGGAGTAGCGGCCCTGGTAAAAGAAGCTCTGCCACTGCCGCACCATCCCCAGCGTAGAATTGTTGAACACGATGATGAGGACCCCCAGCCCGTAGCCGCGGAGGGTTCCCATCTCGGCGCAGTTCATCCTGAAGCAGCCGTCCCCGGTGAACAGGACCACGGGGCGCCGGGGGTTCCCGACCTTGGCCCCCAGCGC
>JAISMQ010000236.1 GCA_031276685.1 Treponema sp.
GCCCGGCCGCCGGCCCGCCCCCCGCGGGCGCCGGCGCGCGCCCCGCGGGGCGCGGGGGGGAGATCATGGGGGGAGAGAACACGAAGGGGAAGGGGGAGGCCGCCCGCGCGCCGGCCGCGCTGGCGCTGGCCGCGCTGCTGCTGGCGGCCGCCGCCGCCGGGGCCCAGGAGGCGCCGGAAGCCGCGGAAGCGGTAGCGGAGGCCGCGGCCGTTGAAGCGGAAGCTGTTGGAACGGCCCCGGCGGCAGGCTCGTGGGCCGTGACCGGCTGGACCCGCGCCAATTTCGGCTGGGATTTTGAAAACGAAAAACAGCTGCCCAAGCCGGACGGCGACTGGGACGCTACCGGGGCCGCCGCCACGTTGTCCTACACGAAGGGCCCCTGGAAGGTCGAAGGTACCGCCGAGGTAACCTCGGGAGATTTCGGCACGACCTACGGCGCGAGCGGCAATATTAAAACGACCTACGCGGCCGGGGACTGGACCGTCTACGGGAAGCTGGCCCAGACCTTTAACGAGGATGGCCAGTACAAATGGGTGGATGATCCTGCCGTTGATGGTGACGGGGATGGGAACTTTACTAACGATAAGGATAACCTCGTGAAGCTGCCTAATGCGGGCCGTACCGCCCAGTTCTCCGTGGAGAACTGGAAGCAGGACGCGAACAACTGGGGCATAAAAGGCGTTGTGCAGCTAAAGTTGAACGGGGGGATGGGCGTGAACGGGGAGGTGAGCGGCCTTTTTGACTGGCCCCTTCCGGTCTACGACCCCGAAAGCGGCGACAACAAGGCGGCGTTCTTTATAAACTTCTGGGACAGGCAGATCCTGCTGGAAGGCGGCTACGGCGACTACACGGGCACGGTGTGGGGGACGCCCGGGCCCTACGAACTGCAGTACGAGTCGGCGGACGATAAGGACTCGGTGCTGCGGCTCCAGTTCAAGCCCGCGTTCCTGCCGGGCCTCAACCTTGGCTTCGCCTACCTGCCCGCCCCGGGCCATAACGCGGTTAACGCGGGCCTCGCCGACAGTAAACCCAAATCTTTGGGTGATAGTAGCAGTGGGACGATTACAGGTTTTGGGGCGTGGAAACCTGTTGACGCTATCCGGGCGACGACCTTCGGCGCGAAGTACGCGCCCGCGGACGGGCCTTTGACCGTGGCCGCCGGGTTTAACGTTAAAGAGGATGCGGAAAAGGGCTACGCCGGGTTTTCGTTCAAGCTCCTGGACAAGCGGCTGACCTTCTACCTGGATACCCAGGCCCAGCACAGCGGCGGTTTCGGCGTGTTTGACCTTGGCGAAAAGCTCGTGTTTGTCGACAACCCCGATGCTGCCAAGCTGGAACTGGGCCTTACCCTTAAGGAGAACCGGCTGGTCCGCTCCTCGGGGGGCACTTCGGCCAAAGACTTTGAATTCGTCGTATCCCCCTGGGTGTGGTACGAATTCATCGACAAGACCGCGCGGGCGAAACTGGCGCTGGACCTGACCAAGGGCCTGGGCGAGGTTAACGAGGACCATACCGCGTGGTCCTTGGCCGCGACCCTCGGCTGGTCGATAAAGGAAAGCCCGGCGCTTGACCCGGACGACATCGGGACAGGCTTCGTTGCCAAGTACAAGGTCGGTACCGCGTGGGACCCGTACACGGTTGATAAGGGAGTAGCAAGTGGCGAGACCATAACCAACCAACTGTACTTTGGGTTTAAGGCCAGTTTTTAACGCGGTAGAGCGGGGTCCCCCGCTTTGCTCTGATGTGAAATGAGCTGTCGAGCCCGGCGGAAACCCCGCCGGGTTTTTTAGTGTGCCCCGGTGAATTCCTCCAGGGCCCTGCGGGTCCCGCAGGCGTAGATCCTGCCGAGCCGGGCGGCAAAGTCCCGCGCCAGAGCCCCCGGCTCCGGCAGTTCCGGCATGCGGATGGCCCGCAGAAAGGCCGCGGGGTCTTCTCGCGCCCGCCGTGCCGCCGCCGAAAGCTCCGCCGCCGCCGGATCGTCAAGGGGGAAGCGCTCACCCTGTTCGCCCGTCCCGGTAAGGAAGCGGGCCCAAAAGGCCAGGGCCAGCACAACGGCCCCGTAGGGGCGCTCCCCGCCCCGTGCCAGTTCCGCAAGCGGGCCCAGAATGGCGTTGGGGATCTTCTTGGAACCGTCCGATGCCAGGCGCGGGACCGTGTCGGCGATATGCCGGTTGGAAAAACGCCGGATCAGGGTATCCTTGTAGTCCCCCAGGGCGATCCCCGGAATGGGGGGCACCGTCGCGCCGACCTCCTCCATGTAAAAATCCCGGATAAAGCGCCGCAGCGCCGGATCTTCCGCCGCGTCCGTTACCGCGCCGTAGCCCAGAAGCCAGGCGGGGTAGGCCAGCGCGGAGTGGCTGCCGTTGAGCAGCCGGATCTTCATCAGCTCGTAGGGTTCCACGTCCTTTACGATCAGCGCCCCCGCCTCACCCAGCCTGTCCAGCGGGAAACCCTTCTGAAAATTCGCCTCCAGCACCCACTGCCTAAAATCCTCGCAGCCCACCGCCCAGCGGTCCGCGATACCGTAGCGCCCCGCAAGGTCTTCCGCAAGCGCCCCCGTAGCGGCGGGCGTAATCCGGTCCACCATCGAACAGGGGAAGCTTACGTTGTCCTCGATCCACGGGACCAGCTCCGGCCTGGTTTCGCGGCAGAACGAAACCAGACAGCGGGAAAGGATCGTTCCGTTGGAGGGGAAATTGTCGCAGCTCATCACCGTCAGCGGCCCGGCCCCGGCCCGCCGCCGCCTGTCCAGCACCGCCGCCAAAAAGCCGATAGTCGTCCGGGGCCTCTCCGGCTGCCGCGTGTCGCCGATCAGGTCCGCGTTGTCCCAGGCCAGATCGCCCCGCGCCGTGTCGTAGTAGTAGCCCTTCTCCGTCACCGTAAGACTTATCGCCGCAGTTTCGGCACGGCTCATGATCTCCAGCGCCTCGTCAGACCGGCCCGCCGCGTTAAGACAGCCCAGAATGGACCCGACAACGCGAATGTCCTCCTCCCCGCCGGAACCCCTGGCCGCCAGCGTGTACAGGTAGTCCTGCCCCGCCGCAATCTCGCACAGAGGGTAGGCGTCGGGCACCAGGTTTACCGCAAAGATCCCCGTGTCCGCCAGACCCCGGTTCAGCAGATCGTCCACGTAAACAGCCTGGTGCGCCCGGTGGAAATGCCCCAGGCCCAGGTGGACAATCCGTTTCCGCAAGTTCCGCCGCTCGTAGCGCGGAATCCCCAGCCGCCCGCCCAAAGCGCCAAGCGCCCCCAGGTTTTTTTCGTTCACATCAACAGGCATCAACCCCCCCTCCTGCATCCCCTCAGCGGAAGCCCGGCGTACCCCAGGCAAAGGTAGTATCTCCCCAGTATACCCGCTTCATGGGGGGGAAGCCTCCCCCCTGCCTTCATAGTCCTCGCGGCCTTCCGCCGCTCCGGTCTATTCCGGCACCCCCCTCGTTTTACCTGTTCACCGCAATATTCCCCTGTACATGCTCCGGCCCTTCCCGGTAGTCCGGAACCCCCCTTTTTTGGTACTATACCGCATGGAAAGCGCGCCGGAAGCCGTTGCCTTCGATCTGGACGGAACCCTCTACCCGAATTACCGCCTCAATATCAGGCTTGTCCCCTTTGCCCTGCGGGAGCTTCCGCTGCTTGTGGCCTTTGGCCGCGCCCGCGACCGTCTGCGGGGCGGGGAAGGGCCGGATGCCCGCATCCTCCCCGGCGAGGATTTTTACGCCGCCCAGGCCCGGCTTGTAGCCGCCGCGCTTAAAGCCCCCGACCCCCGGCGCCTGCAGGACAGGATCGAGCGCCTTATCTACCGGGGCTGGGAGGCCCACTTCCGTAGGATCAGGCTGTACCCCCATGTCCGGGAAACCCTGGACCGCCTGCGCCGCGCCGGCCTCAGGCTGGCCCTCCTCTCCGACTTCCCCCCGGAGCAGAAACTGCGGAACCTTGGCCTGGACGGGATCTGGGATCTGGTCCTCTGTTCCGAAGCCGTCGGCGCCTTAAAGCCTGCCGCCCTGCCCTTCGCGGAGCTTGTCCGGGGCCTGGGCCTGCCGCCGGGGCGGATTCTCTACGTGGGGAACAGCGTTTCTTACGATATCCGGGGGGCAAAGGCCGCCGGCCTCCGGGCCGCGCTGGTAAGCCCCCTCCGGAAAAGCCTGAACAGCGCGGGCGGGGCGGATTTTTGCTTCTACGACTATCGCAAATTGGCCCAATATGTGTTAGGGTAGGCACAAATGGCGTTTTTTACCCCGGGAAATCTCATAACCCTGGTGATAGTAGTCCTGTTGTTGCTGTTTTTCCGCCAAATCGACAAAGGCAAGCGGCCTCTGGAGATGCTCCGTAAGTACGCGGACAAGATCAAGGACGATCTTGCCGCCTACGCGGCGGAAAAAGAGGAAGCCGTCAGGGGCTACGGCGTTTCCCTGGACATTGAACAGCAGGCTGCGCGGGAGCTGATGAAGCGGCTCCAGCTTAGCAAAGAAGAACTCTCCGCCAAAGCCGGCGCGCTAAAGAAAATTGACGAGCGGCTGAACCAGTACGACGGCAGCCTGGAAGAACTGGTCACGATGACCGCCAGGGTGCAGGAAAACCTGGATCGCCTTAAAGACGAATCCCGCTTTGTGGAAGATACCTCCTCCCAGGTTAGGGGGCTCCGGGAAAAGCTTGGAACCCTGGAAAAAGATCTGGGGAAGCTGGAACAGCGCTTTGAGCAGGAAAACGCCGAAGCCCTGGAACAAACCCAGGAGGCGCTTACCGCCTCGTTCAAGTCCGCCCTGCGCGATCTGGAAGCCCAGGCCGAAACCGTCGGGCGTAAGGTGGAGGAACACCGGGAAGCCGTTGACCAGGCAGAGGCGGAACGTGAGGAGCGCCTGCGGGACGCCGAAGCCCTTATCCGGGATACCCTGGCCCGTTCCCTGGAAGAAGCGGGCCGGCGGGCGGACAAACTGGAGGATGCCGCGCTGGCAAAACTCCAGGAACAGGCCCAGGAACGGGTAGAAAAGCTAAAAACCGCGCTGGAAGAAAAGATAAAGACCTACCAGGAAAACGCCAAAACCCGTTCCG